>DASTZZ010000123.1 GCA_035764005.1 Terriglobales bacterium | reverse complement strand
GCCTGCGAGTATCCGGCTTCATCAACTTCGAGCGGGATCGGAGCATTTCCGGGAAGATCAAGCGCGAAGTTCGTGCTGTCGTACTCATGACCGTGGCGGATAAGCGCGTCAGGTTCATCGAGCAGACGGTAATGCGGAAATGGCTGGCTTACAGGCATGCCGATCAGCTCTCCGATGCGGTTGCGAATCGCTGGTGTGGCGTTGGCAACGCGGTCGTGGTTTCCTGCAAGACAGGTGATTTTCACGGGACATGGAAAAGCGTCGACAGCGCTGCCCTCGCGATTGGGATCGCCGCTCCTGTATTTGCCCGAAGCTAGATCGCGAAACAGTTCGAGCGTCTTGGCGACTGGGGGCTCCTTGGCAGTCGCGTTCAAGATGCCGAGCAGCTTCTGTTCCAGTTCGGGAGAGGTTTCATTCAATGCGGTGTATGGACGGGCATCGTCTTGAAACCAGAGTGTTGTGCGATTGAAGTCGAACAGGTCGCCTGCAATCACCAGTTCAAATGATTTCGCTTTACGGCGGCGAACTTCGTTCGCCATATGCGCGATGAAGCCCTGATAAGCCTTCGGCTCCAGGTTGCGTCGAAAGATGATTTGCTTCCCGTTCCCGGAGATTACGTCGGAAGCTTCTTCTTCGAAGTGGAGATCGGAAATGACGGCAATCATAATGCGCATCTCCCATAGGCAAGGCAGTAATGGGGTTCTAGCAACTTCGTGAGTTTGTCAGCACAGCCGGTAGCTTTCAAAGATCAGACTCCGGAAAGGTGCCGCCCCTGCGGGGCTCGTCTATTGCACACTCCTACCCAGCACTCACGTGCTGGGCTACTCATATGTCGCGCCTACGGCGCTTTGGGCTCCGCTTCGCTCGCCTCCTCCTGAATCGCGATCCTTTTGACTTCTTTTGTGGTCTCTTTCAGCTCTTCTACTCCTTGATCGAATATTCCTGAATGTAAATTTGCCGGCTGTCACATACCTGATTTCTTCAGTTTCTGCATGTACTCGGCTTCCGACTTGCGAATGTAGTTGGCGTCGAGTGCAAGCACATCAACAGTATTGCGTGCACGCACTTTGTCGAAACCGAGGCGCGCTGCAACCTCCGTGCTGCAGTACTGGATCAGATCTGACTTAGGAAACTTGGATGCAACGCTCGCTTCCGCCGCAATAACTCGTAAAGGGCGCGAGCTGGCGATTGCTGCAGCTTCAGCCGCTGTGAGCAGAGACTCTTCTCGCTCGCCGTTGGTCTGTGTCGCTACATACAACTCGCCGCGGCCGGCGTCGAGTACTGCCATTGCGGAATCTGGCTCTCCGGCAGCCGCGAGCAGAATCTCCAGTGAAGTCACAGTTGCGATCGGAATACCAAGAACTTCCGCGAGCCCTTTCACGGCGGTAAGTCCAACGCGCAGCCCTGTAAAGGATCCTGGGCCGGTAACTGCGACTAGAGCTTTTAGATCGGTTGCCCTGTAACTGTGCTTCTCGAGAACATCGGCGATTTGCGGAACCAATTCCGCTGAAAATGTCCCGCCTTGAATCGGAGTTGATTCGATGATCTCAATGTCGTTCGCGCCTCGGGCAAGCGTGATGCCACCTTGGCGGCCGGAAGTGTCGATTGCGAGCAGCAGCATTAGACCGCGGAGATTGGATCCTGGCACAGTTCGAGCAGCACGCCTCCCGTTGCCGATGGATGGACAAAAATGTAGAGGTGTCCACCGGCGCCGACTTTGATTTCATCCGAGATCAGGCGCACGCCTTTGCGCTTGAGTTCCTCGAAAGTCGCGGAAATGTCGTTCACATGGACGGCGACGTGATGCAAACCTTCGCCGCGCTTCGCGATAAATTTCGCGATCACCGAGTCGTCAGAGGTAGCTTCGAGTAGCTCGAACCGTGTCTCGCCCACGGGCACCATCGCCGCGCGTACTTTCTCCTGCTCTACAATTTCTTCTCCGACAACTCTCATGCCGAGTTGCTCATAAAACTTGCGCGCCTGCGCGATGCTCTTCACGGCAATGCCAAGATGGTCCACGTTAAACATGCTTGTCTCCCGCGTGTGCGCCGAAGCTGCTCACCAACTCTTCCACCAGCGAGTAAGGATCGCGGCGGTGCTCCGCGATCTCTTGCGCGTAGCGATTAAGATGCTCGGAATCGAGCCGCTCGTGCATGATGCGGTCGAGCAGAGCTTTGCGCAGCATCTCAATCAACCGCTCGCGCCAGCTGCTCACTCTCTTGCGCAGCACGAGATCCTTCTTCTCCAGATATTCACGATAGGCGCCGATACTCTTGAGCAGATCCATGATGCCAGTCCCGTCCGTTGCGACGGTTTTCACGATCGGCGGAGTCCAATCATCGCGACGGATTGCCAGCGTCTGCATGGCGCGTATCTCGCGCTCAACACGATCGGCGCCTTCACGGTCGCTCTTGTTGATCACGAAGATGTCCGCGATCTCCATGATGCCGGCCTTGATGGTCTGGACATCATCTCCCATTCCGGGAACAAGAATTACAACTGTGATATCCGCGAGGCGCACGATGTCGATCTCGTCCTGACCGACTCCCACAGTTTCCACGAGGACAACGTCTTTGCCGGAGGCATCAAGCAGCGTGGCTACGTCTGCAGTTGCTGGCGCGAGTCCTCCAAGAAAACCGCGGGTCGCCATGCTGCGAATGTAAATTCCCGTATCGGCATGATGCGCCTGCATGCGAATGCGGTCGCCAAGAATTGCTCCGCCTGTGTACGGGCTCGTGGGATCAACAGCGATGATGCCAATCGTCTTCTCCTGCTTGCGGTACTCGCGGGCGAGTTGATCAACCAGCGTGCTCTTGCCGGCGCCGGGCGAGCCCGTAAGTCCGATCACGGTCGCGTTTCCGCTGTAGGGAAACAGCGCCTTCATCAACCGAGTCGCTTGCGCGGAGCTGTTTTCAATCGCGGTGATCGCGCGAGCGAGAGCACGAACCTCACCGCCGCGAATGCGCTCCACGAATGAT
The DNA here is from genome assembly GCA_035764005.1 of Terriglobales bacterium. NCBI lineage: Bacteria > Pseudomonadati > Acidobacteriota > Terriglobia > Terriglobales > Terriglobales bacterium. The sequence continues at coordinate 2,491 of DASTZZ010000123.1, read as the reverse complement.
TCGAGCGATGATGCGCTCGTCTTTTCGGTTTCTGCGGGAACAGGCATCGCGAACAGGACAGTGTATAGGAGAGGCTTAGAAGCTCAGGAGACTCAGAACCTGAGCAGCTCAGTAGCTCTTCAGCAACTGCCTGGCGATTACTAGCCTCTGAATCTCGCTGGTGCCTTCGCCGATGGTGCAGAGTTTTACGTCACGATAGTACTTTTCCGCAGGATAGTCTTTGATGAAGCCGTAACCACCGTGAATCTGCACTCCTTCGTTCGCGCAACGCACTGCAACTTCGCTCGCGTACAACTTGGCCATCGAAGACTCTTGCGTGGTCTTCAGCCCAGCATCTTTCATCGAGGCGGCCCGAAGGGTGAGCAGACGGGCGGCGTCGATTTCTGTGGCCATGTCGGTGAGCTTCCATTGGATTGCCTGAAAATCGCTGATCGGTCGTCCAAACTGCTTGCGCTCCTTTGAATATTTGAGTGCGGCTTCGAATGCGCCCTGTGCGATGCCTAGCGAGAGCGCCGCAATCGAGATGCGCCCACCATCGAGAACGCGCATGGCATCGATAAAACCGTCGCCTTCTTTTCCGACGAGGTTCTCCGCCGGAATCACGCAATCTTCAAAAATCAATTCCGCCGTGTCACTGGCACGCAGGCCGAGCTTGTTTTCTTTTTTGCCGGGACGAAAGCCTTTCGTATCTTTGTCGACGATGAAGGCGGACAGCCCGTGAGTGCCGGTGGTCTTATCCGTCACAGCGATGATGACCGCAACATCTGCATAATGGCCGTTGGTGATGAAAGTTTTCGTGCCGTTGAGCACCCAATTGCGACCGCGGCGAACTGCCGTCATGCGCGCACTGCCCGCATCGGAGCCCGAGCCGGGCTCCGTCAGCCCCCAACACCCGATGAATTCTCCCGATGCCAATTTAGGAAGATATTTCTGCTTCTGCTCTTCGTTGCCAGCAACATAGATATGGTTCGAGCAGAGAGAATTGTGGGCGGCAACGATGATGCCTACCGATCCATCAACGCGTGACAGCTCCTCGACGGCGATCACGTAGTCCACATAGCCGAGACCGGCGCCGCCGTAGTCGGGCGGAAAGACTACGCCCATCAATCCCATTTTGCCGAGTTGCTTAATGATCGCAAGGGGGAACTCAGATTTCTCGTCCCACTCCATTACGTGTGGACGAATCTCCGACTCGGCAAATTCCCGCACCGAGCGCTTGAGCTGATCCTGCTCTTCTGTGAACTGAAAATCCATGCGTACCTAAGTGTGTCTCAAAAGTCCATTCAGGGACAAAACATGTGAGCATACCATGCTGAAATCGCGTATTTTTCGCTGTGGTCCCAGGAAGTAACCGGATGCACTCCTGCGGTTGGCCTACAATGCTAGTAACGAAGTAATTAACGTGAAAACCAGCGTTTTTGAGATTTTCAAGATCGGGATTGGGCCGTCGAGTTCGCACACAGTTGGCCCGATGCGCGCCGCCAAAGACTTCGTCTCGCGCATCTTCTCCAATGGACGCCTCCCCGACGTCGCGCGCCTGAGCACCGAATTATTCGGCTCTCTCGCTCTCACAGGGCGCGGCCATGCCACGGATCGCGCCGTGATTCTCGGATTGTTGGGCGAAGCGCCGGATCAGGTTGATCCCGGCAAAATCGAGTCGCTCGTGGCTGAGGTTCGCCAAACGGGAAAGCTGAGCCTGCTGCATCGGCGCCCGATCAATTTCGACGAGCCCCGCGATCTGGTGTTTCGAACGACAGAAACCCTCCCTGGGCACTCCAATGCAATGCGATTTACCGCGTTCGCGACTGACGGCAGCGTGTTGGACACACAGATTTATTACTCCATTGGCGGCGGATTCATAAGCAAAGAAGGTGAAGAGGGCGCCCCATCTGGCGCATCTGCAAAGAAGGAAGTTCCATTTCCATTTTGCAGCGCCGCCGATCTTCTCCGCATCGGCGATGAAACGGGATTATCAATTTGGGAAATTGCGCTTGAGAATGAAAATGCCTGGAAGCCCGAATCAGAGATCCGCGAGCGGCTGAATCAGATTCATCTCACGATGGAAGCCTGCATCGATCGTGGCCTGCGAACGGAAGGCATTCTTCCCGGGGGTCTCAAAGTGCGCCGGCGCGCTCCGCGATTGTTTCAGAAGCTTAGCGGCAGGCCCACGGCCGATCCGCTCGCGCCCATGGATTGGGTGAACGCGTTCGCAATGGCAGTCAATGAAGAGAACGCCGCCGGAGGCCGCGTGGTGACGGCGCCAACAAATGGCGCAGCCGGCATTATCCCGGCCGTCGCTCGCTACCATCTGCTTTTTACGCCGGGCGCGCAGTCTGAAGACATCTTTCGGTATCTGCTCACCGCCGGAGCCATCGGCATTCTGTACAAAGAAAATGCTTCCATTTCGGGCGCGGAAGTTGGCTGCCAGGGTGAGGTCGGTGTCGCATGCTCCATAGCCGCAGGCGGCCTGGTTGCCGCCCTCGGCGGGACA
>DASTZZ010000122.1 GCA_035764005.1 Terriglobales bacterium | reverse complement strand
CCATCTGAACGATGGAGTCCGCGAATCCACGCGCATCGCGCAAAAAGAATACGGCCAGGATAGGTATGACGATGAGCCAGACGGTGTTCGCCAGCAGCATAGTTGCGCGACCGCCAAAATCGCTTGCCCATGCAATGATGGCTGCGCGATGCGCGGCGAAGAACTGTTGTACACGCATCTGCGTCTCAAAGCTCCACCCGTGCTTTCCGCCAAGCTGAGTGACGATCCTGCCCGAAGACATCTGATCCAACAGACTGGGAAGAGCGGCCGCAAGCCTTCGGCCTTCATCTGCCACGCGGGGACCAATCCCTACTGTGATTCCTGAGATGATGAGCAGCAGGATTACATAAACCTGGAGAATCGCTAGCGAGCGCGAGCCTCGCGAGAGCCTTGAGCGACGCTGAACCAGCGATACCGAAGGCTCCAGCAAGTAAGCAAAGAGAACCGCGAACAAGAAGACAATGAGAATACGACGAGCACCGTAAATGAATCCTGCCACCAGCGCGAACAGCACAATCGTGCTGAGGACACATGCCGTGCGCTTGTCAAAGAAGCTCATGAGTTAGCAATGCCGGCAACCCGTGCGCAAATCGCTCCGTCCCACGGGCCGCTCCAAGAAAGGAAATGGGCATGGGCCTGCGAAGCCGTGTTGCATATTGTGCCTCAACGAGGTGGCTCACACATCATCGACTCACCGGGATTTGAGTTACTCGTCGGACCTGAGGGGAGCAGCAGCCTCGTTGTCGGGCAAAACTCCCAGATAGTCGGACTTCGTTCCGCACGACTCGGACGTCGGGCCTGTTGAACGCCACTCGCCAGAGATAGTTTTCTTGGAACGTGAATGCAGGCTTCGCGCAGATGTAGCCACTCTGGGCTTGGCCATTTCCCTGGCGACGTCGGCGAGAGTCGCCTTCGCCGATCGCTTCGTGATTTTCTTCTTGCCCACGTCTTTATGATCTCAAGATTGCCAGGGAATAGAAGGTCAATTTGAACCATCCATGACACTTCCTAACCTGCTACATTAGAAATGAGGCAGTTACTATCTTTCCTCTTTCAGGTTCTCTGAACTAAGCAGTCCATCTGAAGTCTTCCCTCGCTTAGCCTGCAAATGAAAACGGGCAACAATGGCTTTCCATGCGATCCTCGAGGAAGTTGAACAACTTCACAACATCGGTACGCGTCTTGAAGCGATGGCTGAAGAGCATCCCCGCGTATCAGAGGCTCTGATAACGATTGCGGGAAATATCCGCGATGTCGCTACTGTCTTGGCAGTACTCGTCGCAACAAGGCTCCACGAACCGGGCTGACGAGATTGTGTCGAGTGACTGCCAGTGCGTTTAGATGCGCCGGGAGGACAGACTGCCGTACTGCCCGGCACCGGCCGGAAAACTCAGTCGCGAAGAACTACCGTAAGCAGAGCACTGTGCACGTGCAGGCTGCCATTGTATTCAATGAAGCCCATCTTCCTGAATTTGTTCATGAAGTAGCTGATGCGCGAGCGCGTGGTGCCGACCATTTCCGCCAGCGTCTCCTGGCTCATTTTGGGAATTACCGTTTCCGGCTTTGAATCCTTTCCATAATGGGCAAGAAGCAGCAGCAGCCGGGCGAGCCGTTTTTCGCTGGAGTTAAACAATTGGTCCACCAAATCTTCCTCAACGCGAATGTTGCGGGAGAGCAGGTAAGCAATGAACATCTCGGCAAATTGCGGATCTTTCTGGAGCAGGCCGACGGTCATTTTTTTATCCAGCCGCACAACATCAGCATGTTGCATGGCGCTGGCTGTGGAAATCCTCAAGGCTTGAGCTGACAAACACCCCTCGCCGAAGAAATCGCCTTCCTGGAGAATAGCTATCACCGCTTCTTTTCCCCGTTTGGAGACCACGGTGATCTTCACTTTTCCTTTTTGAATGTAAAAGACTGCATCGGCAAGATCGCCCTGAGAGAATACCGACTGCTTGTCGCGATAACTCTGAACAGTTTTTCCGTTACCGAGCTTCTTTAAGAGCAAGTCTGGATCGAACGCCAGACGGACACGGGGGTTCCGTTCGGCGTTCTTCTCGTCGAGTTCCTGGATGCGCGCATTCGAGGTGGGAGCTTCGAGTACGGTCTTTGGTGAGCGGCGTGCCACGGCACAGCCTCCTTCCGTACGTGCATTATCAAGTGTACGCCAACTTCGGCCTACGGGTGCTCGGGATGCGCCAAACCGGCTGCACGCTTTACCTCGGTGTGTCACGATGCCGGTTTTTGGAATTCCCGAATGTATTGCGGAGTACGTCGTGTCCAGGCCGGTCTCACTTGGCAGAACCGTTTCCATTGGCATGAGGCTTCAGCCATTCGGGCGTGTTGTCGCTGGCCACGCCTCGAGCCAGAATCTCCTTCACTTCTTTAGCAAGTAATTCGAGTTTGATCACATCATTCTGCGTTAGTGTCAGAAATCTCGGCTGAATGGACGCGCTCTTGAAAATTTCGATTGCTGCGTCTGAAATCATGTTGTTTCCTTTTTAGACTGCAATACGAGTAAGCCGGTCGCCTCGCTGAGTTCTGCTTTCGGATTACCGGCCACTAGGTTGCGTGGACTGGCGACGCTGGCCCTTTCGCGGGGCAACGCCATGCCAATCCCCGATAGCGCACTTTTAGCGACGGTAAGAAACTCCGGCGTTGTAGCCTTGCTGATAGCCTTGTTGGTAAGCCTGACGGTACATGTTCTTATACTGCTGCCGGTCGCCGTAAATCACGCTGTAGTTGTGATCGGCATGTTTGTAGGCCTGCTGCTGCGTGGCCCGGGAGCTGTGCCCAGATCGGCGATCGGCGCTGCCGTCGTTTATTCCGTCCTGGTAGCCGACCTTCTGCGCCTGGCTGTCCGAGTGGTTGTAAGTTCCGTTTCGGGAGTCGTACGCGTCGCGGTCCTGGCGTCCGTGGCTGCGCCTGGCGTCGCGATTGTTTTGGCTGTTGCCGCTGTAGCCCTGGTCATAACCCGCCTGATAGTCCGCTCGGTCATTAGGGTTTTGATACTGTCCCCGATATTGCCGATCACGATTCTCGTTTCGATCTTGCTGTCCCTGCTGCATGCCTTGTTGATACGCAGGACTGCCGGATCTTTCGCTATAAGACCTGTGGGAGCCTTGGTCCTGACCACGGCCGCCGTCCTGAGCGGTGGCTTGCATAACGCCTACCGTGGTGCTGCCTACAGCCAGAGCTAGAGTCCACAACAACTGCTTTTGAAGTGTTTTCATTTGGTCCTTCCTTGAAACATGGTGAAACATTCGATAGAACAAAAGGCGAGTAGTGCAATTCAGCTTAGTTGCCTCTTTCGGAGGTACTCAGTCAGATTATGTGCTGTTTGAACATTCCGCACTGATCAACAGTGAACACCAGCCGTTTGCGAAGATGGACGTGGAAGATCGAGCGACGAACGTTCGGCGGTTACGTTCTCCAATAGTTCTGCAGCGAGCAAATCGCCATACGAATCCGCTTCAGTCGAGTTGATCAATGCTTCTAGCAGCATCCTTCGCATGGCATTCAGGCGATCCACGAGAGCTTGAGGCAGCCGGGAAACCAAGCTGCCAATACCCAGGATGCTGTCTAACTCGCGATACCCCTGGTAAATGCGAAGATTGCCTGCTGTCAATGACATATCGTGATCCTCTGTGCGGAGAAATGAGTCGAGGCACTCTAACTACTACTGTGGACCTTGCCGGCAAAACCCGCTGAGCTGTTTTGCACAGCGCGGGACCTGAATTCAGCCTTTTAATAGCTTTGGCGCAGGTCGCTTGCAAATGCGAATCGTGGTGCTTAGCAGCATAGTTGCTGCTTTACCAAGTGAGCTGGTTCCGCTCTCATTGGCCCACTGCGCCGAATGGAATGAGGAAGTCAGGAGACTTATGGGCTCGGAAATCATGAATGCGGTCACTATTTACGAAATGAACGGCATAAAGTACACCGGTGCACAAAAGATCTATATCACCTCGCATCCTCGGTTCTTGAGTTTCGTGAAGTTATCGATCGATAACCAGGAGTACTCTCTAGGAGGGGACGACCTTATGCGCGCTGTGGACTACGCTATGGGGCGGCCCGTTCTGCCTGCGGACGAAGCCTTACTCGGGGATGTTTTTAGTGTGGCCACGAAGCTGAAGGACGAATCTGCGGCAGCAGCGCGGGACGAGACACTCGAAGGGCCTCCCCGGTGAAATCACGCAAAGCTCCTCTGGAGTGAGCCATAGTTGAATTATGAGCATGAATCAGAAGTGCCAGTATGCAAGAGCCGACGGACAGGCGGAAGTGGTCCACTCTGCCTGCGATGTGGCGGAGTTGCAGAGATTGTGACATCCCCGTGTACCAGAAGCCCACAGGTTCGATTGTGGGGCATCAGATCTCGGCCTGAAGAAGCGCAGTCCGCCCTGTGATTCCTAAGATCATCACAAGGTGAGCGTGGTAATTGCTATTTGCGTGCTGTCTTAGGCTTCGGCTGTATCTCAATAACTGCGCTCTTGACTGGCAATCCTCTAAAACTCAGCTTCAGCAGAATTAGAAGAAAAAGCACTACGCCGACTACAATAGCAATTCCAATCCCCGTAACTGCGACTGCGCCCATAATCAAAACCACAAAATGGCCTCCAGGGCTCGCCCTCCGTGCTGCTGGAACGAACTCAGTCACTAGTCTGGGTCTTTTAACGCAAGTTTCGCTGAGCTGTTTTATACAGCGCGATTCGGTGATACGGTTTGGGTATTCCGCAATCCCCGAAATCAGTCTGTACAAAGTTGCACAGTATCTGTCGACTCTTTTGGCTATGATCGCGCTATGTCGAGAAGATTACAGAAAAGCAAGAGACGCCCGAAGAAAGTAAAGAGACCAACTATCCTGCACATCGGCAAAGCATAAGCAGTTTCTCGCAGAAGTTTTCTGAGCTGTTCAAAGTTGAACAGATTCCGGAGTCTCCGAATGAGAGACTCTCTTGCCGCTGCAATTGCGGTGAGGAGATCCCCATGTTGAACACTCCCAAAGGGCGAATTCTCATTGTCGACGACGATCCGAGCATTCGCGCTACCATGTCGATGTTGTTGGCAGCTCGCGGATACGACGTCAAAGCCGCAGAAAATGGCTTTGACGCGCTGCTGCAGATTAAAACTCATATGCCGGAATTGATTATTTCCGATCTGAATATGCCGCAGATGTCAGGATTCGAGTTCCTGTCGGTGATCCGCCGCCGCTTCCCACAAATTCTGGTGGTCGCCATGAGCGGCGCCTTTGAAGCTGGAGATGCCGTGCCGGGTGGCGTAATCGCTGACGCGTTTTATGCAAAAGGCGCGAACAATCCAGAGATTCTGTTGAGACTCGTCGCTGATTTGCTTTTAACCGCAGCTTCACAGGCCAGCACTCACACCAGGCAATCCGCTCCCGTGTGGGTTCCCCGCAATGGCAAAGACGCCCGTGGCGTCCCTTACATCGTATTGACATGCACCGAATGTTTGCGTTCATTCCCATTGAACGTGGAGTCTGAAATTGGAGCTACTGTAATGGAGACGCCCTGCATCTTCTGCCTCAATGCGGTGCGATACATCATTGACTTTTCGCTGTCAGTGGCGTCGCCCAAGAAGAGTGCTCCTCCGATCGCAGCAAAGGCGTCGAGTTCCCTGAAAAGGGCAGCGGGATAGTGTCCATGTCCAGTCCCCACTTGTGCTGCTCTACCCTAGGCCCGAAGTGTCACATGGGACGACGACAGGACGACAGGATAAATAAATGACGAGTCCAAGTTGGGATAGCGTAGTCACTCTTGCCTTTGCCGCTGAACAAGCTTGTGCCGCAGCGCAATTGTTGAATAATCACGCAATCGCGCGTCCGGACGCGCTCCGGCTCTGTTACGAAAAATACGTATCTGCACTGTTACAGCACACGCACTTCCTGCCTGCCGTCATTACCGCCAGGCTTGACCGCGCTCGGGTAAAATACGCGCGAGCTGCAGAAGCAGGTATCAGCAGGGAGGATGCTCGCATTCTCACTTCAGAGCTGATCGCAATCCTCCGAATGATTTCCCCGGTGCTTCGTCCTGAAGCAGCGGCATAGGCTTGATGTTGCCAGGCGCAAAAGCGAATCGAATCAAAATGTCACGGAGTGAATCGCTTCATGACCTGTGCACTTTTGCTCAGACCAGAGCCTCCGGCCAGAGTATCGTTGCACTATGACGGCGGAAAACATTGCGCAGTGCCCTTTGTGTCGGGGGATCGGAACAATCAATCACGCTATGGTTTGTCCACGGTGCGATGGAAACGGAATTCTGGACGCCCAGGTTATCGCCGCCGAGTATCGTGGCCGGCAGCAGCACGCGCTAAACGGAAACCCGGTGGTACCCAACAAGTCTGGTGAATGAATGCCTGCAGATTATTAGTGCTGCGTTTGACTATTGTCTTATGGAAGCGTACGGTCACAGATGAGTGAGACTTCCTATCCTCTTTCAGATCCTCTGAACTAAGTCAGTCCTTCTGAAGTTTTCCCTCTTAGCAACCGACTACAACCTTAAGGAGGTTGCCATGTTTGCTCGAAACGTTTCTATTCACCTGAAGCCGAATACTCTCAGTGATTTCAAACAGACCTTCGAAAAGGAAATCGTACCCATGCTGCGCAAACAGGCGGGATTCCGCGACGAACTTGCTCTGTCTGGTGACAATGATAGTTATGTGACCGCGATCAGCTTCTGGGATTCGAAGGAGCAGGCCGACGCTTACAACAGCAGTACCTATCCCACCGTGTTGAAGACGCTGGATAAGTACCTGGACGGTCCGCCCAAAGTGCGCGTTTCAGGCGTGATCAGTTCCGTATCACATAATGTAACCGCAACCCAGGCTGCAGTCGCTTAATTTTGTCATTCCGGATGAGAGGGCGGTAGTCCGGAGACTTCTCATCCGATATCTTTTAGCGCATGACGAGGCTGGAACAGATCCATGCTTCTCGATTATGAGTGAGATCGCTCCATCTGTAGAGTGCTCCAGATTGGTATGAAACCGCTCAGTCACATGGTCCCTTGATGGCCTATAACTACAAACGATTTTGTGTGCCGGATTAGCAAGTCGATTGGAGATCAATATGCCGACTCCGACGAGAACAGCGCAACTTAGCGAGATTTACGAAACATTGGGACAATTAATTAAGAACCCCAAGTCGTTGGGCCTACGCGAGCATCTTCCACCCCGCGTTCTAGCCACCTTGACCAGCACACGGGAGTTTCTTAGACAAGAGATCGATGGGAGAAGCCCAATAGCTGCGGCGGAGAACGACTTGGCTGCGGAGCTATCCCAGGACGCCGACACGCAATACGGCTTCCCCGAGGAAGAACAGAACGAAATGTCTTTCCACCAACTCCTGCGCCGTCGAATGCAACAACTTCATCTGAGCAACTACGACGTTGCCGTGAGTCTTGGCTGTACGATTCAGCATGTAAGCGATTTAGCAAAAGGAATTAGCGCCCCGACAGATCTGGACATTGAAGAGCTGGCGTTGTTGCTGAGAGTAACTCAAGAAAGCCTCACCACAAGCGCGCAACCAAAGATCGAGGGTTTGGCCGCCGCGGTTTAGGCGCGACTCGCAGAATGGTGGTGCGAAGCCTCAGCCACATGCGGCCCAAGGAGTTTGCCAGATGTCAAATCCTTTGAGAATTGGAACTGTTTTGGTACGGACCGATACGTTCGTTCCGGAATCCGTCTGGGTGCAAAGAGAAACTTTCTGCGATGAATGGCAGGCGATCACGAACTTGGACGGCGACGATCTGGATCGGCAGATTCGTGAAGATGGTTGGAACCTCATGTTTATGGGAGGAGCTATCAGCGGCACGTCTTGGGGATCCTGGAGCGGTACTGCCATACGCTGTGCAGCTATTCGCGTCCTAAAGAAGACCAGAGCGTCCAAGTTCAACGCGTTCGAGATCACTGGCATTCATGCCCGACGCTTTCTTGGAATACCGTATGTAGTCGTGACTGGACATTCGCGGCACTTGCAGCAGAGCACAGTGTTGCAAAGCATCGCCGAAAGGATTCACCAGGCCGCGCAAATTGCGCCGAGTTCGACTTCCCGCAAAATAAATGCTACGACCGTATCTGCTCCGGCAATCGTAAAATGATCATTCCCGCTGACGGAGACGCAGATCTCTTTACCGTGCTGTTGCGTTTGTCGGGCTGCTATAGCAAGTTGGCAAACCTACCCACTTCACCTGAGATGTTGCGGATGACGCTGTTGAGCACCCAAAATGCCCTCTGCTCCGCAATTGGAAATTCTTACGAATGATTCCGCTTGGACGTGCAAGAATCACTCAACCTTTTGTGCAGCGGTGAGGCAAGGCGCGATCAAATACGTGCGGCGCAGATCACTCATCGCAGCACTCAATCGTTATGAAAAGAGTTTTATGCAAACAAGAACGCAATTGACAGCTGAAGAGGAACGAGCCAGGGACAGGGCGATCGACTTTTACCGGTTCATCGGAAAGACCGAGTTAGAGGCGATGCGCCTGGCCTGGGAGGATGTCGAGAAGGCTTTCCCAAGACTTCGAGCATGTGACAGCCAATAATTCGACAGATGGCATCTTCAAGTCTGCTGAGCAGGATGCAATTTTCCGAATGCCTCGAACACGTTTCTTCTCCTGCCTTCATTTCCATACAAGTGTGCATGAGCAAAATTGAACAGCGGCAGTGGCAACAAAACATTTATGCTTAGTGACTTGTGGCTGAGGGCAGTACGATCCGTAGCCAGGGAGCATGGCTGGCATCGGAACTTTTTGATAAGCAATTTGAAGGGAAAAGACGGTGCGACCTGTCGAGAAGCTGTACCGCAACTTCTGTGAGCGCCTGGCGAATGTGTGTGAAACTGAAGCCCAGGTCTATGAAGGACATCCGAATCTGCAGGATGGAGATTGTCAATTCATTAGCTCTTTGCGAGCCAAGCGCGATGAATGGCGCGAGCAACTCCAGCGAATGGAAGTCGCTCACCCAGGCCGAGAACTGTAATCCGGCAAGAGGATCTCCGAAACGTTACAAATAACTGCTTTTTGGACGGGTGCTTCCGCGGTGATCGCTTCACGGAAACGCCTTATCGAGGCGACAGGATGAGACTATACGTAGGTAATCTCGGCTTCACGCTCACAGACGAGCAACTGGAAGCGATATTTGCACAGCATGGGACTGTGAACAGCGCCAAAGTGGTGCGACGAGACACGGGAAAAGGAAGAGGATTCGGATTTGTTGAAATGTCTGACGGCGAAGCTGAACAGGCCATGAAGCTGCTGAATGGAAAAGATATTAACGGCCGCTCGCTTACAGTAAACGAAGCTCGGGAGAAACCGCAGCAATCCACTGATGATCAATCTCTCCCACCCAGAGCGTAGGATCCTGGCCGCTCAATCAACAAGTCACAAATGAGTCGGAGGATATCTCGGAAGCAAGTAGATGTTCCGCAGAGATGCCCAGTTTTGCAGGCCGATGCTAGCAGGCGGTCGTTTCTATCCTTGTCCGGCGTCATATTCGACCTTATAGCCTTCTTTCAATGTTCTAAAGCTGCCGCTTTGGGTTGCACGAGTAACTCACTCACTGATCAGATGAAATAGCGGAAGCAACTTCCGACTAAAAGACTAACTTCTACTTGTTTGGCATTCGCATCGACCCGAATCGATATTACGCAAGTATTACAGAAAGAGCGGCTTCATTTGTGTGGCCTCGATATCTAATTGAGATAGAGAAGGAAACCATGCACATCGAGGCCATAGCCAAGAAACCGTCCGCCGACAATCAAATTAACTGGATTACCGCCTTTTTCATGATTGCATTTCACATCGGAGCGCTTGCGGCTCTGTTTTTCTTTACGTGGAAAGCATTCTTCGTGGCGGTCTTCTTGTGGTGGGTGTCTGGAAGTCTCGGAATTGGTATGGGCTATCATCGGCTGCTCACCCATCGAGGCTACAGGACCCCAAAATGGGTTGAATACTTCCTTACCATCTGCGCAACCCTGGCACTTGAGGGTGGGCCGATATTCTGGGTTGCAACGCATCGCATTCATCATCAGTATTCCGACAAGCCAGGCGATCCGCACTCTCCCGTAGATGGCAAGTGGTGGGCACACATGGGGTGGATTCTGACCGGCAGATCCATGCACCACGACACTTCTACCTTGGCGCACTACGTGCCCGATCTCGCGAAAGACAAGTTCTATGTCTGGATCACCAAATTCCATTACCTTCCCATGATCGTCCTTGGGATCGTGCTGTTGGCGCTCGGCGGACTGCCGTTTTTGTTGTGGGGTATCTTCCTCCGTACTGTTGTTGGTCTGCATGCCACTTGGCTGGTGAACTCAGCCACGCACGTCTGGGGTTCCCGGCGTTTTCCAACGCGCGACATGTCCACCAACAACTGGCTAGTCGCGCTGTTAACGTTCGGCGAAGGTTGGCACAACAACCACCACGCTCATCCGACTTCATCACGTCATGGCCTGAAGTGGTACGAAGTTGATATGAACTGGTACGGCATCTGGCTGCTTAAAATTCTCGGTCTCGCAAAGCAGATTAAGACAGCGAAGCTGCGAGAGTTGAGTCCGCCAAGAACCTCTTTGGCTTAGCGATCACTTGCGGTCATCGGAAACCACATGAGAGTTTCCATGCGCCTCCGCTAATTTTTGCAAACCAGTGAACCTGAACTACTACTGCTGCTGGCGTGTACTTTTGTTGCCGCTCGCGCTGCGTAAGTACTTGCGTTTATGTTTTCAAGCGGATTCGACTGCTCCGCCGTGGATGCGCAAGAAGCAATGAAATGGAACTGAGGCGTTCCGGCGAGCCGAAATTTTGGTTCCATTATGGTTCCAATAAACCGCACTGAAACCGGTGCAATGGAGAGGGCTAACCAGTGCCTAATCAACAAGATGACTTTTTCCGAGTCCAGCCCTGAAAAGGCTGGCGTCGGCGGTTCGATTCCGTCCCTGGCCACCACTACTTTCAACAACTTGCAAACCATCATTTTTTCCTGAGCTCATTTTGGGTCCAATTGGTGGGTCCAAAACTCCATCGAACCCAGAGCTCTCATTGCACTGCTTGGGTAACCAATTGCTGCATGGCCGCAGTGCGACGCTCGACCATCTCTCTCGTCCGCTCGATGGCTCTTCGCGCGGACTCGGGTACAAATTGCGCGTAGATGTCCATCGTGGTGGAGATGCGCGAGTGACGCATTTGACCTTGCACATCTTTTGGATTCGCGCCCGCTTCGATCATCCAAGTTGCCCTGGAAGTTCTGAGGCAGCGCCAGTTCACCCACTCCAAACCCACGGCTCGCGCTGCAGGTTTGATAAAGCGAGCAAGGATGTTGTTATCGCGCATCGGCTTGCCTTCCTTTACCGACTGAAAGACCAAATCGTGCGGCGCGGCTGACTTCACCACTCGATACTTCCGATTGGCGCGGCCAGCTCGGACCGTGACCGTAAGTGTTTTCAGTCGCTCGATGCGAGCGATGACATGAAGATCGACACCGATAGTGGCGTTGCTCGCATTGCTCTTGGGTTCACCCCAGTCGCCGCGACAGTAACGCTCATCGATGGTCAAGGAGTCGGTGTGCACATCATCCCAACGCAGCCCGATCAGTTCGCTCACGCGCAGCCCGGTCCACGCGGCCACGTACACCATGGTCGCGTAAGGTTCGGGGATGCCTGTGATGATCTGTACAAACTGTTCCGGAGTGAGGTGCGGCTTGTTCGCCTTTTTTCCCGATTTAGCACGCGGCATACGAACGTTTTCGATTGGATTCTTTTCGATCAGTCCGTAATCAACGGCTGAGCGCAGGATACTGGAGAGCACGTCGCGGATCTTGTCGATCGAGGCGCGTTCCAGGTTGGCGAAGTTTTTGGGATTTGAGAAATAGCGCTGAGCCGCGAGCTTGTTGAGATCACTGAGAGAAAACGAACCGAAGGTGGGAGATAGATAGTCCTTGATAACACCCTCGTATCGTTCTTTCGTGGTCTGGGCCATCAGCGGGAGCACTACTGGTTTGTACGTCCTTTCGACGTAGTAGTTGAAGTTGGTAGCGGAACCGACCGCGGCAAGGCTGTGGTTCATCGGCTCCAAGTGCTTTTGCGCAAGTTTAAGTACATCACGCACCGCCATGCTGGCGGGAGCGAGCCGCACGCGTTTTCGCGTGCGGGTGAATTTTCCATCGTCGAAGGTGTCCTTCCAGACTCGAAGGGTCCACCACTTTCCACGCTTGACCGGCGTGGGTTGTTGAAAACGCCGACGTGCCATACGCTCGAAGTCTCCTCGGAGCGAGGCGCCGGTGTCCGCCTTGAGCGGAACAATAGCACAAGTCGATTGCTGCGGATTGCTTTCGCTTTCCTCTACTCTCTTCATCAACTCGCCTGCCTATTCGTGTGAATTGGCGTGGGTTGGTCGATGTGGATCGAAATATTTGTTGGTTACATTCGCCGTTTCCCAAAGTGGAACTCGCCAGGAATCAGCTTCCTTTTTCTTTGTGAATCTCCAGTCCGTGATCCCGCGACAAGGGAATGGCTAACGGGAATTGAAAAAGGAAAATGGGTTAAGGGAAAGGAGTCCGCCCTGTGATCTGCTTGGCCGCAAGGCGGGCCTGCGGCCCGCCTTCCAGCGTTAGCGGCTCTGTTCGCCTTCATTTTGGATGGCGGTCTTGTTGTGGCTAAGTGGCAGACGTGGATTGGCGGGAGTTGTCTGTCCGCCGGGCGGTTGTGGGTGTCAATGTCGTAGTCACAGAAATCACAAAAGTAAATTTACTTTTGTGACTTTTGTGACTTTCACGGAGCCTCCGCAACTGCGGAGAGCCGACTCCTGACAAAATTGTTGTTGATCGGCACTGACTCTGCATCATCGAGCTCTTCTGGGTGCGCCTGCGCAGGCCATATCAGTTGCGGGATCGAGAGATTCGCGCCCTGCACTAGGTAGGGGCTCAAGAACATATCGAGATCCATCCCGGCAGCTTTTTTCAAAGTGCGATGATGAACGAGTCGAGAGTATGTGCGATAGCGCGTTTCGCTTCCAATCACGATCGTCAATCCGAGTTTGTGCCCGAGCACTTTCAAAGCAGGTACGAACCGTCTGACAAAGCCTAGCGCCTGCCAGAAACAGCTTCGATGGGTGTGGTCAATCATCGCAACGGAAATTCCGTAGTCGAAAGGGAGGACAAATTCTTCCCACAAATACGGTTCCCCTGCTCGCTGCGGAAGAGCAGTGGCAGGACATCCAGCATTGTGAAAAGCCGTGATCTTTTCTTCGTGATCGAAAACAAACTGCGCAGGCCACTCTTTCGCTTCGAGGTAAAAGCTAACTGCTAATAGCCGTGCTTGGATTGTTGCGGTTACGTGAGATCGTCTGGCGCTCGAATCCCTCGCGATCAGCCGGACTGCCGACTTGGTGACTTGGTAAATGACCGGATACCTCGTGATGCGTCGGAGGAAACGGGCTCGTT
>DASTZZ010000121.1 GCA_035764005.1 Terriglobales bacterium | reverse complement strand
TGCTGACCACTCGGATGAAAATCACAGCCTATAATCCACATGACTGGCTCCTTTCGCCCGAGCGACTTGGTCTTTAAGCAACCTCAGTCTACTTGGCGTCTGGAGCCGTCGTGGTTATGTAATCAAAGCGCTTCTTTTGCGAAGGATCTGCCGGAATATTTCTATCTTGAGGCTCTTGCTAGGCTCTTTGGCCCGCACATTCCAGGCTTCTGCTGCAGGAGCCAGGAAGGTGCAAGTAAGTCGGCAGCATCGCGGGAGATCCTTCGCGCAAAAGAAGCGCTTCAGGATGACAGGGCCTTGAGAGCATTCGAGCCGAAATGAAACATTCGACCCAAAGAGGTCAAACACTCCGGGTCGACGAAATCACCGTGTTACCCTCGTTTGGTTCAAACTTCGGTGCCCGGAGCTTCCATCCTTGTCTTCTTCTCGACGGCGGATTGCTGCCATTGCTGTAGGTGCATTCTTTGTTCTTACCGGATTTCGATCAGGTCCACAGACTTCAAACAGCGCACAACAGGTATTCGGCTTCCGCGACTTTTCACGCCAGGCTGAGATCGATCGTAAGTTCAATCAGTCTCCCGATCCCAAGCTTGCCGAGCAGCATCTGCGCACGCTGACGCAGGCTCCGCATGTTGCGGGTTCTCCCGAAGATCGCAAGACGGCTGAGTATGTAGCCCAGACGTTTCGCGAGGCAGGGCTCGATACGCAGATCGTCGAGTACAAGGTGCTGTTGTCGTTTCCGCAGGAAGTCAGCATCGACGTCACTGCTCCATCTACGGTGAAGATGCACGGGCCAAGCCGCGAGCAGGTTGGCGACGATCCATATCAGAACGATCCCCGTATTCTGCCCGCGTTCAATGCGTACTCTCCTTCCGGCGATGTTGAAGCCGACGTCGTCTATGCGAATTACGGTAGTCCGCAGGATTACAAGCAGCTTGAGGCGATGAAGGTTGATGTACGAGGCAAGTTGGTGATCGTTCGCTATGGCGGAAATTATCGGGGTGTGAAGAGCCTGGTGGCGCAGGAGCACGGCGCTGCAGGAGTGATTATCTACTCCGATCCCATTGATGATGGCTACTATCGCGGCGACATGTATCCCAAAGGTCCGTTCCGTCCGCCTACAGGAGTGCAGCGCGGATCGGTTGATTACACGTTCTACTATGCAGGGGATCCTACGACGCCCGGCATAGCTTCCGTACCGAACCTGCCGGACTCTCAACGCACGCCTCCGACATCAGCTACAGACCTGCCGAAGATTCCCACCATGCCTCTCTCGTTCGGCGATGCGAGCCCCATCATGCAGAACCTCACCGGGCCGGAGTCGCCGCGCGAGTGGCAGGGGGCATTGCCTTTCACCTATCACATCGGTCCAGGACCGGTTCGGGTGAAGATGCACCTCAAGATGGACATGCCCTACAAAACCATTTGGGATGTGATCGGCGCCGTACGCGGCAGCGAATTGCCCGACGAGTGGGTGGTTGGGGGCAATCATCGTGATGCCTGGGTGTACGGCGTAGTAGACCCCAGCAGCGGCGGGGCAGCGATGCTGGAAGCGGTTCACGGCATCGGCGACTTGCTGAAGAGCGGCTGGAAGCCGCGACGGACACTGGTTTTCTGCAGTTGGGACGGCGAAGAAGAAGGCATGATCGGCTCAACCGAGTGGGGTGAGCAGCATGCGCGCGACCTGGAGCGAGCTGCCGCGTACTTCAACATGGACGTCGGTGTTGCCGGACCCAACTTCGGCGCAAGCGCCGTTCCCGCTTTGAAACAGTTCGTTCGCGACGTGAGCAAGCAAGTGCCCAGCCCTCGCGGCGGGACCGTGTACGACGTCTGGAGGAATGCGCGAGAGCGGGAGCGCGTCAAGAACATTTCTCCCGATTTGGGAGGATCGCAGAACCGGCCGCCGGTCGCGAAGGTGGAGACCGACGTTGAAGTTGGGGATCTGGGAAGCGGCTCGGATTACTCCGTTTTCCTCCAGCGGCTCGGGGTGCCTTCGACTGACATCGGCTCAGGCGGACCATACGGCGTCTATCACTCGGCATTCGACGACTTCGCCTGGTTCATGAAGTTCGGCGATCCCGATTTCAAGTACGAGCAGGAGATGGCGCGCGTCTTCGGCATCGAGATGCTGCACATGGCGGGCGCCGACTACTATCCAGAAGACTACGAACTCTACGGCCGCGAAATCTTGTCCTATGTCCAGCAGGCGCAAGCGAAGGCGCAGCAAAATTTCGGCGCTCCGACTCCAGAGTTCGCCGACGCCATCGCCGCGGCGCAGCGGTTCCAGCGTGCTGGAGCGCAGATTCGACAGGCGCAGAGTTCCTCCACGTCAGATCTCGTTCGCTTGAATCGCACGTTGAATAACGCCGAGCGCGCGCTGCTCATTCCGCAGGGACTGCCAAATCGACCGTGGTTTCGGCACGCCATCTACGCACCAGGCGTTTACACCGGATACGCAGCAGTCGTTATTCCCGGCGTCAACGAAGCAATTGACGCAGGTGATATGAGTCGCCTCCATGAGCAGATCGCAGTGCTCGCAGAGGCACTCAATCGCGCTGCTGGAGTACTGGAGAGCTACCGATAGGCAACGACCAAGACAAGGCCGCTCGCTGCCAAGTGTGACCTGGTCGTGCTATCAATTACGTTTGCTGCGTCAGTCGCTCCCTAAGATATGTTTCGATCTCCTTCTTACCTTCATGCCTTGCCCAATCCACCGGTGTAGCGCCGAACAGCGTGTCCCTCACTTCCGGCGTCGCGCCTCGCTCAACCAGCAGGCGAACGACTTCGGCGTGTCCGCCGGCGGCCGCCTGATGCAAGGGCGTTGAATGCGAGTGCAGGCCAATCGGGCTGTACCGATTTGGGTCTTCGCCTGCATCGAGGAGCAGGCGAACTATTTCCAAGTGTCCGAATTGCGATGCGAGCGCGAGCGCCTTGTGTCGTTGATCGCAATCTGATGCTGGGAGTAAGCGCCGCGCATCTTCGACTCGCCCCAGAGCAGCCGCGACCGGCAGGCTGACATGAGCGCCGCGTCGAAGCAAAGCGTTTGCCGCTTCGAATTCTCCGTGCGCCAGCGCGGTTTGCATCGCCGAATCGGGACTCGCTCGGTAATCGCACAGCAGGTCGATCTGCGCGGTCTGAACTCCGCATTCGCGAGGCACGCAGCCGGAACAAACTAGTCCGAGCGTTTGCTCCCTCGACCACATGTTAGCTCCGGCATCCAGAATTACCTTCATCACGTCCACGACGTTTTTGGGCAGCCTGCGATGTCGAACCGGGTTTTCTGCGGTGAATTCCAGGAGAGTCGGATTGCGAAAATAATTGCCTCCCTCGAAGGTTAGCTGCTGATTTACTACCTGCGGATGTTGCGCCAGATGCGCTCGCAATCCCGCCAGATCTCCGGCATCGGCCAGATCCACCGCACGGCGAAAGACCGGATCTTCAATGCGCTCGTGATGAGGACGATTTAGATCGTCAATCGCGCCTGGGCGCTCGATCCAGCGCTTCAATCTGGTCCAACTTGGGAATCCGTATTCACGAGCAATCGCGAGCTGCGCATCGCTCAGATTCAAATGCGTTGCAAAGATTTCACCATCTGCAGCTTCGCGGAAGCGCGGATGGAATTCGCGAATGCGCTGCGCCACTGCGCGATCGCGCGCTGCATGATCTTTCAGAAGGTCCTTTGCCTGGTGCTTGAGGTGATCCAGATTGGGATTGGGCGGGAGAACTCTTGTGGGCATGACGAACTTCCTTTCACTCGCCCGAGGTCCGCGTCTGACGGGCAGAAAGTAAGTTCGTACAACCAGTTGTTTGAATCAGGTGGACTTCTGTCCTTCCCGCGGACCGGATGCGCCCTTAACGCAGGGACAGTTTAGCACCGAGTCAGGAAAGGCAAAGACGAGGGGCGCTGGTCTGGCATGGAGTGTGTCGTCGGAGCAGGAATGGAATGGCGGCGGGCCGCGCGGAAGGCTACGGCCCGCGGAAGTAAATCAGGCTGCCTTGCGATGGGAAGACGATGATGAGCTGCTCTTCTTCGACGGAACTTTCTTGCCGGCGCGACGAGCTTCCGACAAGCCAATCGCGATCGCCTGTTTGCGGCTCTTCACTTTCTTGCCGCTGCGGCCCATCTTGAGACGGCCGCGTTTGAACTCGTGCATTTCACGCTCGACGTTCTTGCCTGCGCTTGGGCTGTACTTGCGGCGGGAGCTCGATTTGCGTCCGCGCGAAGATGAACTCCGACGTGAGCGTGAAGTGCTGCGATGCGAACTGCGTGCCGAAGCACTACGCCGGCTGCGGGCGGAACTCCGCCGCCGTGAGCTTCCGCTGCTGCGTCGACTTCTGCTGCGCGATGAACTGCTTCTTCGCGAAGTGGAACGATGTCTTGTGGCCATGAGTTGAGTTTGCCTCCTTCTGGATTCTCCTCAGGTGTGAGATTCCATCGATTTGAAGGAGGGTTGGCAGCAAATTATCGGGTCCGTTTCAGGAATTTCGTAAAAGCAGAGTGGACAGGAGATTTGGGCCGCCTCCTATCTAGAGTTCAGTTGCGGTGTGCGAGTCTCCCGAAGTATCTACCACGTTCGTGATGGCGAAAACACCTGCGCGAAGGGGATCTTTAGCCGGGGAATGTTTCTGTGGCTTGATAGCAGATTAGAGCATCGCCTCCGTGCTGTGTAATCGCCGCCTCTCACGCACGCCGCACGTAAATGGCAACCTACAGTGCGTCTCCGCAACTACCGATTTTCGTCCCATTTTGACTAGCAGGAATGTAGGTGACGTGTTATTGTCGTTTCCCTCGCTGCTTGTGCAAGCCACTGCGCTGTAACGTTTTAGAGTAGCTGCTGGCACCGGCTTCGAGATTGGCGTACTCCAGTTCAAGCTCGCCGCGCCGGCGCAGTGCCCGAGAAATCGGGAACATTTTGTGTGCTGGCGGTCTATACTGTGGAGCAGACACATGGCTACCTCGGCCACGCAACCGGCCTCTCCGCTACCGTCGGGAAACATCCCCACTCCACGGGAGCCACACGACATCCTGCCTACATTGTTCGGCGATGGATATGGAACCTACGCGGTTCAATCACGCAACTTCTATACATCGATCATTTTGCACACCGTAGTACTTGCGCTTGTTCTTTTTCTAACTCATCAGGTGATCGAGCATCGTGCTCAGATTGCGCAGGCCCTTGGGCCGGTGGTCGACATCGGAGCTTACATTCCCCTGCCCAGCGCAGCAAAACATGTAGGTGGCGGCGGTGGCGGTGGAGATCGCGACAAACTCGAAGTCAGCCATGGGGCTCCGCCGAAGTTCAGCATGCAGCAGATCACGCCTCCAACGGTGGTGATCCGCAACGACGCGCCGAAGCTCGCGGTTGAGCAGACCGTGATGGTCCCACCGCAAGTGAAGATCACGCAGCAGGGTCCAGTTGGATCACTCACCAGCGTATTGAGCGTGCCCTCGAATGGAACCGGTTACGGATCCGGCATCGGTGCTGGATGTTGCGGCGGCGTGGGTGATGGCAGCGGACGTGGCGTTGGTCCGGGCGATACAGCGGGAATCGGCGGTGGAGTGTTCCAAGTCGGCGGCGGAGTTTCTCCGCCACGCATCAAGTACCAAACCGAGCCTGAGTTCTCAGAAGAAGCTCGTAAAGCCAAACATCAGGGTACTGTTCTGGTGGAAGCGATTGTTGGTGCTGATGGCAGGATTCACAATCCTCGCGTGATTCGTGCGCTAGGGCTTGGCCTGGACGAGAAGGCTCTCGAGGCATTGAATCAGTGGCTGTTTGAACCGGCAGTCAAAGACGGCCGGAAAGTCAATGTCGCCATCCAGATCGAAGTTAGTTTCCGGCTTTACTGACCTAGGTCCGCACCTTTTCACGGCGCGGTTTCTTCTCGATCTTCACGTCGCTGATAAGACCCTTCACAACCTCATCGACGTGCTTGTCGGCCTCGAGCATCGCGGCCGCCACCTCTAGCTTCTTGTGATCGTCTTGTCTCTCCAGCAGCACAACCACGTGGGCGATCGCTGCTTTTTCCGTGCCCATGCCTTCGGGTGTTTTGGCTTTAATACCGACTTCTAGCGGCGAAATCTCCAACAGCTCGGCAACGCGCTGACGAATGCGGTTAGCAACGGGCCCAACCTTCGGTTCGGAAAGAACGAGCGTGGAATCTACGTTACAGACCTGGTACCCCGCTTCTTTTACTTTTGCCAATGCAACAGCGACGAACAGAGACGAGTCGGCGTTTTTCCATTTTGGGTCCGACGGAGGAAAATAGCCGCCTATGTCACCGGCGGCTACGGCGCCGAGCAATGCATCGGTAAGCGCATGCAGCAGCACGTCTCCGTCGGAGTGACCAGCCAGCCCGTGGGTGTGCTCGAGCGTTATGCCACCGATCTTCAGCGGCACGCCCTTCTTGAACTCGTGTGAATCCCAACCGTACCCAATCCTCATTCGGTTCCTCTAGCAATCTAGGAAAGTGTAGCAATCGGGCGATCGGATGATCGGGTCATCGGGTGAAGTAAAACCGAATGGCCATGCGTGCAGATCACCCGATGACCCGATGGCCCGATCACCCGATAGCTTTCTTCGTATCTCCGTGGTGAAAAAGGAACTCTGCGAGTTCGAGGTCCGAGGGTGTTGTGATTTTGATATTTCGCGCAGAGCCCATCACCACTGCCACTTGATGTCCCGATCGTTCTACCAGAGAGGCCTCGTCGGTACCGACAAATCCATCCTGAGCGGCTTCATCGAAAGCGCATTTGATCACCGCGTAGCGGAATCCCTGCGGGGTCTGCGCCATTACAACTCGTTCCCGCGGTACCGTGGACGTAATGATTGCCCCGCTCGCGGTGCGCTCGACTTGCTTGATGGTATCGACGGCAGGGAGGCCCGCAATGGCGGCGCCTTGAGCTGCGGCGGTCTCGATCACATTGCGAATAACCTCACCTTCTACAAACGGACGCACCGCATCGTGCACTAGAACAATGTCGTCCTCATTCGCGCGAAATTCGGCCAAAGCATTCGCTACCGATTGCTGACGGTGATCGCCCCCGATCACTACATGCATCTTGGGACGAAGCTTTTGTCCAGCCAGGAAGTCCCGCACACGTCCACTCTCACTCTCGCGAACGGCGATGTAGATATCCGTGACCTCCGGCACCTCAGAAAACTTTTCTAATGTGTGCAGCAGGATCGGCTTACCGGCGATTTCGGCGAACTGCTTGGCGGGCTGTCCGGCGCGCGCGCCGGAGTGCGCTGCCATGCGCGTTCCGAGTCCCGCAGCCGGAATAATGACCACCACTTTCATGGGAAGCGAAGTATAAATCAAAGCGGCTACTGGCTATCGGCCCCTGGCAACTGGCTTGCGGAGTTGCTGAAACATTCGCCCCTATCTCGCTCGCGGTAGTCAGATATCGCGTCTCGCTGTCCTTGGATAGATTGCCGGAAGCCAGTAGCCAGCGGCCAGCAGCCCCCTTCCCGTGCAATCATGTTCTCGTGCTCTCACTAGGCCAACGTGTCGCGCGCTATATTCGCGAGCGCGGACTCATGGGTGCGGGGGACCGAGTCGCTGTTGCCGTATCCGGCGGGGCAGATTCGGTTGGGCTGCTGCGTATTCTCCTCGAGCTGCGAGAGGAACTAGGTATCGTGCCCAGCGTGGCCCATTTTCATCATGGGATTCGCGGAGCCGATGCGGATGCTGACGAGAAGTTCGTCAGTGAATTGGCCAGCGGGTTCGGGCTGGAGTCTCACGTCAACCGAGGGAATGCCCGGGCATACGCAGCTCAGAAAAAAATCAGTATCGAGACAGCAGCCCGGCAACTGCGGCATGAATTCTTCGAGTCGCTGTTGTCGAATAACGTCAAACGAATCGCTACTGCCCATACGGTCGATGACCAGGCTGAGACGGTGCTGATGAAGGTCGTACGCGGGGCGGGTACGCGCGGCATGGCCGGCATCTTTCCGGAGCAGCGGCTTGGGCGGGGCAGTATTGTGCGTCCTGTTTTGGGGATTCGCCGCGAGGAGATTCGCGCGTATTTGCGCGATCTGCAGCAGTCCTGGCGTGAAGATGTCACCAATGCTGACCTGACGATCACTCGCAACCGTATGCGTGCGCGCGTGCTGCCTGTGCTGCGCGATGAGTTGAACCCAGCGGCGGATACTTCGTTGGCGCACTTGGCGGAAATTTCTCGTGCTGAGGAAGAGTATTGGACAGAGCAGACAAAACGCCTTCTACCGCTCGTGTGCAAGCCCGGAGAACCTGCTCGCGGCGGCGGACGCAGACAAACGTCGGCCGGGGCGATCGCAGTCGAACTTCTAGCTTTGGAGCAACAACCGCTTGCTGTTCAGCGCCGGCTGCTCCGCGCAGCCGCAGAGCAGATCGGCTGCAGTCTCGACTTTGAGCACGTTCACGCGATGCTCGATCTGATTTCTCGGCGGCAGACGCGCGGTACGCAAAGCAAGATAGTCCAGATCGCGGACGGGTGGAACGCGCGGCTTCTCTTTCGCGAACTGCGGATCGAGCGCACCCCCTCCAGAGCCTCCGCAGAATCCAAAGAGGCGACCACCGACTACGAATATGCGTTATCTGTTCCTGGTGAGAGCCGGATTCCGGAGCTTGGCGCAACAATTCGCGCGCGCATCTCGGAAGATAACGCTTCTGTTATCTCGGCAGCTTATAATCGGGCACACGCTTTCGAATTGTCTTCGGGTTCGAAGCTGCGCGTGCGGAACTGGCGCGCCGGAGATTATTTTCGAGCTGCGCGCCACAGGTCAGAAAAGCGTGTAAAGGAGTTACTGTACCCGCTGCACCTCAGCGCGGAAGAAAAGCGGGTTTGGCCGGTTGTCGTTGCCGGCCAGCGTATTGTCTGGGTACGTGGCATCGAGGCGCCGGCGTTGCTAGCCTCGAATGGTCAGCAGATCGTGATTGAAGAAAGCACGGATTGAAAGCCGCCCTTCGGGGTCAGACTTCAAAGCAGTACCCAACGCGAATGTCAGAAAAAGTCCTGCTCACCGCCGAGCAGATTCAGCGACGTGTAAGAGAAATGGGTCAGCAGATTTCCCGGGACTATTCGGGGAAGAACCTCACGCTGATCTGTGTCCTGCCCAATGGTTTTGTGTTCTGCGCCGATCTCATTCGCGCCATCAATGTCGCCTCGATTCTCCATTTTGTACAGCCGCAAAGAAAAGCAATGAATGGTGCGGCATCCCAAATTCAGATCCACTATGGCCCTGAGATCGACGTGAAGGGCAAAGACGTTCTGTTCGTCGAAGGCGTGATTCAGTCTGGACAGACCACCGAATTCCTCATGCGTACCATCCAGGGGTGGGGTGCTAATTCGGTAAAACTCGCCGCGCTGATCGACAAGCAGACCGCCCGCCGAGTCCCCCTCCAGCCCGATTACATGGGATTCATCGTCGAGGAAACCTATATCGTTGGGTATGGGCTCGGAAATCCCCAATTTGGACGTAATCTGCCGCATATTCAGAGCGAGGGAAAATAGAAAGCGGCACTCGGCATTCGGCACTCGGCTTTCGGCCAGCTGATGGGGTGGCGGTTCGGGCCAATTAGACTTAAAACTCCGTAATCAAACTCGCGGGCAGACCGTCTAAAAGCTCAATCGCAGCAAAACCAAGAAAGGTGGTCGGCCGAGCGCCGACAGCCGAATGCCGACAGCCGGTGTTCCCCACCTTAGCCCGAACCACGGTGTCTAATGGATTGGAAGCTCTGGTAATTGGCATTACTTTGGATGAGGTTTACGGCCGGGAAACCATATACAATTTAGGTTACGAGTAAGGGGTCGAAATCCCTTCTTCGGCATCTAAGCACAATGGAGGGGTAGGACTATTCGCGTCCAATCTCCCCCGTTTTGATGTATGAGTCGGCTGGTGTATGGGAAGATCGGACCAGCAGTTTGGGCCGTTTGGAAGGCTCGAATGAGTAGTTTTGATATCGCATTTGGGACTTTTTCGGGCGGCATGCGGCCGCGTATCGGAGTCCTAGAGGGTAGGTTTAGGAGCATTGAGAGTGAATTCAACCGTTAAGACCGTGGCGTTCTGGCTGGTCATTCTGCTTTCGGGAGTACTGCTCTGGAAGGTAGTTCAGGCCGGTGGCGCCGGTGCCAAAGAAACACCAGTCTCGTTCTCGCAGTTCATGCAGGACGTGGACCATGGCGACGTCAATGACGTGACGATGATCGGCACCGAAGTTCATGGCAAGTACAAGAGCGGCAAAGGCGGATTCCAGACCACGGTTCCGGCAAATTATCCGGACATGATCAAGGACCTTCGCGATAAAGGCGTCAACATCACCGTGAAGGACAATTCCGGCAATGGCTGGCCGACTTACCTGCTGAATCTTTCCCCGCTCATCCTCTTCGCGGCGCTCTGGTTCGTGATGATCCGCCAGATGCAGACCGGTGGCAACAAAGCTCTCTCGTTCGGCAAGAGCCGCGCACGCCTGCTCTCGATGCAGCAGAAGAAAGTCACGTTTAAGGACGTCGCCGGCGTGGACGAAGCCAAAGAAGAGCTGCGCGAGATTATTGAGTTCCTGCGCGAGGCGCAGAAGTTCCAAAAGCTCGGAGGACGCATTCCGAAGGGCGTACTGCTCGTCGGACCTCCCGGAACGGGAAAGACTCTGCTTGCCCGTGCAGTAGCCGGTGAAGCCAACGTTCCGTTCTTCTCGATTTCAGGTTCTGATTTCGTCGAAATGTTCGTCGGCGTCGGCGCGAGCCGCGTACGCGATCTGTTCGAGCAGGGCAAAAAGAACGCTCCCTGCATCATTTTCATCGACGAAATCGACGCTGTCGGACGCCATCGCGGTGCTGGTCTAGGTGGCGGACACGACGAGCGCGAGCAAACACTCAACCAGTTGCTCGTTGAGATGGACGGCTTCGAATCGAACGAAGGCGTGATCCTCATCGCCGCTACGAACCGTCCTGACGTGCTTGATCCCGCGCTGCTGCGTCCTGGCCGCTTTGATCGTCGCGTAGTGGTCGCGCGTCCCGACGTCCGCGGACGTGAAGAGATTCTCCGCGTACACACGCGCAAGATTCCCATCGGAGATGATGTCGATCTCTCGATCCTCGCTCGCGGCACGCCGGGTTTCTCCGGAGCTGATCTGGCCAACATGGTCAACGAGGCCGCACTGAACGCCGCTCGTCAGAACCGCAAAGCGGTGTATATGTACGACTTCGAAGTCTCGAAGGACAAAGTGCTGATGGGGGCGGAGCGCAAGTCGATGCTGCTCTCCGACCATGAGAAAAAGGTCACGGCTTACCACGAGGCCGGACACGCGCTCGTGGCAGCCATGCGCGAGCACGCCGACCCTCTGCATAAGGTCACGATCATCCCGCGCGGAATGGCGCTGGGCGTAACCATGCAGTTGCCGATCGACGATAAGCACACTTACACGAAGGAATATCTCGAGACGCGCTTGGCCATCATGATGGGCGGTCGCGTTGCTGAGGAGATCTTCCTCGGTCAAATGACGACCGGTGCCGGTAACGACATCGAGCAGGCATCCGATCTCGCTCGCCGCATGGTATGCGAGTTCGGCATGAGTTCTCTCGGGCCGATCACGTTCGGCAAGAAGGAAGAGCAGATCTTCCTCGGCCGCGAAATCAATCAGCATCGTGACTTCAGCGAAGAAACCGCGCAGTTGATCGACAAACAAGTTCGTCAGTTGGTCGATGCGGGTTATCAGTCGGCGGTGGATATCCTCTCAAATAACAAGGACATCATGCATCGCATGTCGGCGGCTTTGCTGGAGCGCGAGGTGCTCGATGCCAACGAGATCAAAATGATCATCGAAGGCAAAGACCTTCCGCCAATCAAGATGCCGTCCAGCGGCAGTGATGGTGGCGTGCAGCAGGTGCTGAAGCCGGAACCGTCACGACAGCCAGGCCTGGCTCCGGGACATCCGTCGCCCGCTTAAGCATTCTAAGGAAAACAAAAGGGCAGCCAGAAACGGCTGCCCTTCTTTATTGGAGATGCATTCTAGGCTGTCGAGATAACGACTGCGGAATCATTGCTGAGCGAGATTGCGACGGCCTCTCACTAGAAGGAATCGCAGTGACTGGCAATCTGGTTAGCGATGACGTTTGCTGGAACTCGATGTGCCTCTCACGGTGAAGGTCATCGCAGTCTCCGCTGGTATCACGGCTTCTTCTTTTCCCGTAGCAGCCGCGACTCCCGTGCCTGCCGCGCCGCCCGCAGCAGTGCCGATCAACGCGCCTTTGCCTCCACCTGCGATTCCGCCGATCAAGGCTCCGGCGGCCGCACCGCCGCCAATCTTGGTGACGTTGCTCTTTTTATGGCTCTTCCCATGGAACGTATGGGAACCGGTTGTTACCGCTTGACCGTTCACTTCCGTGAGGCGTACCGAAATGACGCCCGGAGCGTGAAGCCGTCCGCTGGACTTCGCTGAAGTTACTCGGCACTTCGCTGGGTCGCCGGTTCTGGCGAGCGTCTTGCCGTTTACGACAACGTCGCGCGCAACGGAACATCTGAACGAGTGTCCGGCTTTCGCAGTTCCTGATGAAAGCGACGAACCGGTGCGCACGGTGACGTGCGTGCCTGACGGAATGGTTGCCGCGCTCAGAGACAGTGAGATGACCAGGAACGCAGCGAAATTTAAGGCTATCTTGCCTTTCATAATCCCTCCTGAACTGCTTGCCTGTGACGGACTGGCGGCGTGAGCCCAATCCAATTGTGGAACAGATCGCAAAAACCTTCGCAGCGGGTAATCTAAAAGTAAATGCCGCGAATGAAAGAGCGCGTCCTGCCCCAGACATTTTATGCGCGCGATCCGCGCCTGGTCGCGAGAGAACTACTGGGTAAGGTGCTCGTTCGTACATTGTCCAACCGTGCGGGAGCGCAGCGGCTTACGGGCAGGATCGTGGAGGTCGAGGTTTACCTAGGCGAAGGCGATCTTGCCGCTCACTCCGCCGCAGGAAAAACTGCGCGCAATCAAGTTCTGTTTGGTCCTCCCGGTCACGCCTACGTGTATTTCATCTATGGCGTGCATTACTGCCTGAACTTTTCCTGTTTGCCGGAAGGTCAGGCGGGCTGCGTGCTCCTGCGCGCCCTCGAGCCGCTGGAAGGAATTGCGGCGATGGCGAAAGCACGAGGGGTTCGTCGCGAGCGGCTGCACTCGGCTTCGGGTTTGAAACTTCTTACCAGCGGACCCGGGCGAGTCTGCGAGGCACTGAGCATCACACGAGAACGATTAAATGGGCAGGAACTCTATCGCGAGAAGTCTCCTTTGAAGATTGTGGATGACGGAACGCGCTCTGATGATATTGGCGAAAGCACCCGCATCGGAATTACGAAATCTTCTGATATGCCTTTGCGCTATTTCTTAGCCGGGAATGGTTTCGTTTCGGGAAAACCGATGAGTTTCACCACGGAGGCACAGAGGGCACGGAGAGGAGCGAAGGCCTGAAAGTTAGGGCCAAAGGATCTTCATCCTTGCAGGTGGACTTAGCGGACAAAATGGACTCAGTGGACAAAATGGACTGAGTGGACTTTGTGGGCGTAAGCACTCGAAAACAGCCCCTGTCCACAATGTCCACGAAATCCACTCAGTCCACGATTTTTAGCAGCTTTCTCCTCACTCCGGTCAACTATGGGTTGTAGAAGCGGCGATTCTTGCTATACGGCGCCTCGCCAGGCTCCCCGCGGCGGAAGTGGCCTGAAGGAATCGATTTGCCGTCACGCTCGTGCGCGAGCAGTTCAATGAACCAGGCTTCGTGCTCTACCTCTTCGTTCAGAATGCGAGCCGCCATATCGTACGTCCGGGGATCTTTGCCGAAAGTCATGTCGCAGATCTCGCTCCAGCTTCGAATGGCGCAGCGCTCGGATTCGAGCAGGAGCGTGAGGATGTTTACGACGGTTGGCGGATTGGGCAGCTTCGCGGCCTCGCATCCGGCCTGATCGTGGAATGCGGGCAGATCGTTCGGCAGTTCGCCGCCGAGTTCATAGATGCGTGGGACGATCAGCTCCCAGTGCGCGCGATCTTCGAGGCGCGCGTCTTCGCAAATCTCTTTGTAATCTTCATGACCCGCCAGATGCATGCGCAGGATCGTGTAGTAGTAATAGGTGCTCGCGAACTCCGCCGCCGCATTGGCGATGAGCATCTTGATGAGTTTTTCGACATCGACTCCGCGCGCGCGAATCACTTCCACGCCGACACGAGCGCTGAGGTCGCCGTGCTTGACGACTCCGCCTTTTGCCATAGATTTGTCCTCCAGGCAAGAAGACTAAAAGCCGGTACGATGATAGGTCTAATATATCGTTGCTATGTTTTTCATAGGCAAAACGGATTGGTAAGGATTGAATGGAAGTTCATCAGCTCCGCTATTTTTGTGCAGTTGCCGAATCGGGAAATTTCACCCGTGCCGCCGAGGCGACGCGTATTTCTCAACCATCACTGTCGCAGCAGATTCATAAACTCGAAGACGAACTTGGGGCAAAGTTATTCGATCGTTTGCCGCGTTCCGCCCGTCTGACCCAATTCGGGAAAGCTTTTCTGCCCAAAGCGCAAGCGATCCTGCGCCAGATTGGCGAGGCGCGCATTGAGATTCGAGAGATGGCGAGCGCGGAGAGTGGAGAAGTTGTGCTCGGGGCCATTCCGACGATCGCTCCTTACTTGCTTCCCCGCATGCTGAGCAGCTTTGCGCGCCGGCATCCCAGCGTATCGGTCAGCGTAGTCGAGGAAATTACCCCTACGCTTCTGGAGAGACTTCATGACGGATCTCTTGATCTTGCGCTGCTCGCTTTGCCCATCCAAAGCGAAGAATTAATTACAACCGAACTGATACAGGAGCCGCTGTTCGCCGTTTTGCCCGAGCGGCATCCGTTGGCGAAACGCCGCACGGTGACGCTCGACCAGATTCGCAGCGAGCCCTTTCTTCTTCTGAAAGAAGGACATTGCTTTCGCGAGAATGCGCTGCAGGCGTGTCGTCAATCGCAGGTGAATCCCAATGTGGTATTCGAAAGCGGACAGTTTGCGACGATTCTGGCGATGGTCTCGGCGGGTATGGGCGTGTCAGTGGTTCCCGAAATGGCAGTCAAAGAGACGAGCGGCTGCCGCTTCGTGCTGATTGCGGATAAATCTATCCGCCGCACGATTGGAGTCGCGCGTTTGAAGTATCGATACCCGACGCGCGCTCAGCTGGCTGTTCTGGAGCATTTACAGAAGGCTTCGGCAAAGAATGTGGCTCAACGGTCAGCTTAGATGCTTCTGTTCGCTTTCAACAGCAGATCCCCGCGAGCGCAAACCCGATTCGCATACGACCTTGACTATCTCCCGGCGCTCGCAGGGATGACAGTAGAAAAATGGGAGGATCGGATCCGGTTCATTCCCAGTCCATGGACCTGGTTACAGCTTTTTTCCAACGCGAGTACAGCCGATCGCGTTGAGCTGATTCCATTGCAGGATTCCAGCTGCGGTCGACCTTCCACGTAGCTTTCAATTCATCGAGCGACTGAAAGAACCCTGTCGCCAGGCCTGCAGCGAACGCCGCGCCAAGAGCCGTGGTCTCCTTCACGTGAGGCGACACGACTTCCCGATTCAGGATGTCGGATTGGAATTGCATGAGCAAGTCGTTGGCTACCATGCCGCCATCGACACGCACGATGCCGACTGGCTTGCCGGAATCCTGCTCCATCGCTTCCAGCACTTCGCGGGTCTGATAGGCGGTCGCTTCGAGCGCGGCACGCGCCATGTGTCCTTTATTCGCATACCGCGTCAAGCCGGCAATAACGCCTCGCGCATTCGCTTGCCAATATGGTGCATATAGCCCTGAAAATGCGGGCACAAAGTACACACCGCCGTTGTCGCTAACAGTTCGCGCCAGCGCTTCCACTTCTGGACTGGTCTTGATAATTCCTAAATTGTCACGCAGCCACTGCACCAAAGCGCCCGTAATCGCCACGCTGCCTTCGAGCGCGTAGTGGATCGGTCCTTTGCCGAATTTGTAGGCGACGGTAGTTAGGAGGCCGTGTTTCGACGTTACTTTCTGTGCGCCGGTGTTGAGCAATAGAAAGCAGCCGGTACCATACGTGTTCTTTGCTTCTCCCGGGGTAAAGCAAGTTTGTCCTACGAGCGCCGCCTGCTGGTCGCCCAGAATGCCTGCCAGCGGAATTCCATCCAGTGTCTTGTGGCAAACCGTTCCGTATGTTTCTGAACTCGAGCAGACGCGCGGGAGTACCGGTTTGGGAATGCCGAAGGTTTGCAGGAGGTCATCGTTCCACGAGCAGCTTTCCAGATCAAACAGCTGTGTTCTGCTGGCATTCGTGACATCGGTGATGTGTTGGCCTCCATCTTTGCCGCCGGTCAGCCGCCAGGCAAGAAAGCTGTCGATGGTGCCAAACAGGATCTCGCCGGCTTCCGCTCTTTCGCGAAGTCCAGGAACGTTCTCGAGAAGCCATATCAGTTTCAGACTGCTGAAGTAGGTCGAGATCGGCAGGCCGGTCTTGTGCCGGATCGCGTCTTCGTGGGCAGAGAATCGCTTCAGCAAGGACTCGGTACGCGTATCTTGCCAGACGAGAGCATTCGCGACCGGTGCACCAGTTTTGCGGTCCCACAGCACCGTTGTTTCCCGCTGGTTGGTAATGCCGATCGCAGCGAAGTCCTTGGGCCGTAGCGCGCGTTCCGCGACCGCTTCGTTGATTACCTGCAGCGTACGCCGCCAAATTTCTTCGGCATCGTGCTCCACCCATCCGGCTCGTGGATAGATCTGCTCGTGCTCACGCTGTGCCGAGCAGACGATGCGGCCTGAGCGATCGAAGACGATGAAACGCGTGCTGGTAGTTCCCTGATCAATGGCTCCTATGTAGCTGGACATAGTGCTAGAGCATACACAAAGGAAAGTTCCGGCTGGGTGGCAGTTGGCAGCAGCTACGAAGCCCCTGCTGTTAAACGGAGGTAGGTTTTCCGGCAACTCCGCATTATTCTCGCGATCTGGGAAACCCGTGGCTGTTAACTCTTCTCTAACTGCCGAAGTGGACGAGTTTCACATGTGGATACGTGTGCAACTCGCAAACATTCACGAATCCCGGCTTGAACCACCGGGCAGGAGGAAGAGGAACAGCCCATGAACAAGTTTCTTTACACATGCTCAGCACTGCTGCTGTCGGCCGGAATAGCTGTGGCCCAGACATCCAGCACAACCACCGACCCCAACAGTCAGAACAATCAGACGCCGAGCGCGACTGCTCCCGCGAGCAGCTCGAGCCAGTCGTCCACCGCTCCAGCTTCGAGCAGCAGCTCCGACATGAATCAGACTGCAGCTCCGGCGAGCTCCAGCCAGTCCACCGCACCAGCCGATAACACGGCCCCGAGCGCAACTAATGGCCAGACCTCGACGACCCCGGGCGTGACCGACCAGACCTCGGGCCAGGCAAACCCAACCGCGGCTCCGTCCAGCACGACTGATCAGAACGCGGCGACGGCTCCAGGAACTGCCAGCTCCAGCTCGACGACCGCTGCTCCCAGCTCGAACTCGAACGCGACCTCCGGTGACATCAACAACCAGAGCTCGACGGCTCCAGCTTCCAGCTCGGCGGCATCGTCCAACGCGACCAGCACGACCGATCAGAACGCCCAGAGCGGCGCGGCTGCAACGACTCCGGCGCCGGCTGCAGATCAGAATGCGCAGAGCGCAACCAGCAGCAGCACGGGAAGCAACGCTGCTGATCAGGGCGCGGCCAGCGCGGATCAGAACGCTGCGAACGCGAACAATGCGAATGCTGCCAATCAGGGACAAGGCAACGCGAATGGTCTGCCGCAAACGGCTTCCATTCTGCCGCTGCTCAGCCTGCTTGGCCTCGGCTCATTCTTCACCGGCCTGATCGCCCGCTTCCGCAAGTAAGCTGACGAGCAGTACAAACCAAACGCCCGGGACGCGAGTTCCGGGCGTTTTTTTTGTTGTTGGGTGATCGGCCATCGGACACGGAAACATTTGAACCAAGAACGAAACCCGACGCGGATTCCGCGGATGGGACGCGGATCACGCGGAAGGATCGGGGGAGAAAACCTTTCCAGAGATTTGGAGCGCTGAAAAGCACCCACATTTCTTTGACCCAAAACTTCGGCGTGATCCGCGTCCCATCCGCGGAATCCGCGTCGGGTTTTGCATTTGGTCGGCCGGATCACGACATGGACCGATCACCCGATATACTTTTCAGGTGTCATTTGAAGAAAACACATACCAGCTTCGTCGCGAAAAGCTGAAGCAGATTGAGGCTCTCGGACAGGAGAGCTACCCACATAAATTCGCTTTTACTCATACCATTCCAGCGATTCTCGAGAAATATTCAGCAGCCACCGGCGAGGAGCTCGAACGCGATCGCTCAAATGTGCGAGTTGCAGGGCGACTGATGTCGATTCGCGGCCAGGGAAAGGCTGGATTTGCTCATCTGCAGCAATTGGGCAAGCGTCTGCAGATTTATGTGAAGCTCGACTTCGTCGGCGAAAAAGGATTTCAGCTTTACAAGCTGCTCGATCTTGGCGACTTCATCGGCGTGAGCGGCTATCTGTTCCGCACACGCACAGGCGAGCTCTCTGTCCATGTCGAACACATTACGTTTCTTGCCAAGGATCTGCTGCCGCTTCCTGAGAAGTATCACGGATTGTCGGATGTCGAGCTGCGCTATCGGCAGCGATACGTTGATCTCACGATGAATCCAGAGGTTCGCGATGTGTTCGTCGCGCGCAGTAAGGTGGTGAAGGCCATTCGTTCCTTTCTCGACGCGCGCGGATTCACCGAAGTAGAGACGCCGATGATGCAGCCGATCGCGGGCGGGGCGGCGGCGCGTCCATTTACTACGCACCACAACACGCTCGACATCGATCTCTACCTGCGTATTGCTCCGGAACTCTATCTAAAACGCCTGATCGTCGGCGGGCTTGATCGCGTGTACGAGATCAATCGAAACTTTCGCAATGAGGGAATCTCGACGCAGCACAATCCCGAGTTCACGATGCTCGAGTTCTACCAGGCATATGCCGACTATCACGACCTGATGTCTCTGACCGAAGAGATGCTCGCGCACGTTGCTCGTGAAGTGAATGGAAGCACAGTTGTGAGTTATCAGGGACGCGAGATCGATTTTGGGAATTGGCAGCGCCTGTCGATGCGCGAAGCCATTATTAAATATTGGCCGGAGAACTCTGCGCCTGCTCCCCAGATGAGCGATTTCGCCGACGCTGCTTCGGTTCGCAAACTGGTTGATCGTTTGAATGCGACGCACACGCCGCATATGCCCTACGATCCGGCAGAGCCTGCCGGTAAGACGATCGCAAACATGTTCGAAACCGTCGCTGAGGAACATCTTTGGCAACCGACGATTCTTTATGACTTCCCGGTCGCAATTTCGCCGCTGTCGAAGAATAAGAAAGACGAGCCGGATTGGGTCGAACGCTTCGAGATTTTCATCGGTGGACTGGAACTCGGGAATGCATTCAGCGAGTTGAACGATCCAGAAGAGCAGCGTCGCCGATTCGAGCAGCAACTTTCCGAGAGAGAGCGCGGCGACGAAGAAGCGCATGCGATGGACGAAGACTACATTCGCGCCCTGTCATTCGGAATGCCCCCGGCAGGAGGAGAAGGGATCGGCATTGATCGCCTGACGATGCTTCTCACCGATTCGAAGTCGATCCGCGACGTGATCCTATTTCCGCTGCTGCGTCCCCAGAAGCAGGAAGAAATCGCTGAAGAAGCGACCGGCACGGGCGGATAAACGTGGGCTTCGAACTCGATTCGGAAAAACGTCGCCGGCTCGGCTACAACCTAATCAATCATATCGACCGTTATTTCGAGACGCTGCACACCCGGCCGGTGCAGTTGCCGGAGGAGGAGCGCAGTTTCGAGGAGTTGCACAACTCCCTTCCCGAAATGGGCTCCGATGCAGTCCGAGTCCTCGATGACGTCTGCCGTGAGCTGGTTAATCGAGGCTTTCACGTTCCCAGCGCCAACTACTTCGGGCTGATGAACCCGACTCCTACGTACATCGGCGTGCTTGCCGAGGCGCTGGTTGCTGCACTGAATCCGCAACTGGCGACGTTGGCCCGCTCGCAACTCGCGTCAAAGATCGAGCTGGAGACGGTGCGCTGGATCGGGGAACGAGTCGGATGGAACGGCCCATTTAGCGGCACATTTACGAGCGGTGGCAATGAAGCGAATTATTCCGCGCTGGCCTTGGCTCTCGCCTCGAAATTTCCCGACGTGATGAATCACGGCGTCCGCTCTCTGCAAGGCCAACCCGTTGCTTATGCCTCATCAGAAGCTCACCATTCGCTGGATAAATCTGCAGGTCTGCTAGGGCTCGGCCGTAAAGCAGTCCGCCGGATTCCGGTTACGGCACGAATTCAAATTGAACTCGATGAGCTCGAGCGCGCGATTCAGGAGGACAAGAGCAGGGGGGAGCTTCCATTCTGCGTGGTTGCGACTGCGGGCACTACGAATTCCGGCGCAATTGACGATTTAGTTGCTGTTGCGAAGATTTGCCGCAAAAACGACATCTGG
The DNA here is from genome assembly GCA_035764005.1 of Terriglobales bacterium. Classification (NCBI taxonomy): domain Bacteria; kingdom Pseudomonadati; phylum Acidobacteriota; class Terriglobia; order Terriglobales; species Terriglobales bacterium. The sequence continues at coordinate 18,444 of DASTZZ010000121.1, read as the reverse complement.
ATGCATGTCGACGGTGCTTACGGGGCTGCGGCAATTTTCAGCAATCGTCATCGCGACCTGGTGCGCGGAATCGAGTTCGCAGATTCCGTCACCGTCGATCCTCATAAGTGGCTGGCTATGCCTTTTGCCGCAGGAGTCATTCTCACTTCCCACCCGGAAACTCTGAAATCTGCATTCGCGGTCACGACTCCCTACATGCCCAAAGGGACGGCACAACTTCCTCCCGACAACTTCGCTATCAGTACGCAGTGGACGCGCCGTATGAACTCGCTCAAGCTGTGGCTCACGTTGCGCATCCACGGACGTGAAGCTTATGAGCAGCACATCGATAATCAGATACAGCTTGCCCGCTGGTTTGCCGATCAGGTTCGCCGCTCCCCCAGCTTTGAGCTATTTTGCGAACCCATGCTTCCGATTTTTAACCTCCGCCTGAAGAAGCTTTCAGGAGATCAGACCGAGCGGTTGGAGCGGATTGTCGGCGAGGTAACGCGGGAGGGCAAACATTGGATCTCAACCACGCGAGTGAACGGCCAGACTGTGATCCGCGTGATGATCATCAGCTATCTCACGCAGCAGTCACATTTACAGGAACTCCTCAATCGCCTCGATTGGGCCGCGCGACGATGAATGAGCTTATTTGAAGCTGTATTACAAATTCATACGATCTGCGATAATGGATGCATGAACATTTCTCAAGGTCGCAGGTCGAGAGTTTTCTCCGTTAGCTTTCCGGAAGGTTTGGCTCGACAGGTGGATCAAATCGCGCGCCGAGAGAGCCGCAGTATCAGTGAGCTGTTTCGAGAGGCCTTTCGCCTTTACAGATTGGAAGGTATTCACCGGCGCCTTGAGCGAGTGCGGGCCAACTCGGATGGCGAGCTGGGTCTAGGCGAGACGGATGTGGAACGTCTTGTCGATGAACTTAGATCTCGCGTTCCGAAAAGGAAACGCAAGTGATCGTGGTCCTGGATTCAGGAATCTGGATCTCAGGATTTCATTTTGGCGGCGTACCTCTTCAAGCGCTTGACCAAGCCTATATCTACGACCAGATTGGTTTTTGTGACGAGATTGTATCGGAGATATCTATCATCCTAGCCTCTAAGTTTGGCTGGACTGATCGGGACATTCGCTCAATCTTACGGAGCTATCTTGTCGCAGCGAAGCACGTGGCACTCAAAGGCGACCTGCACAATGTCTGCCGGGATCCGAAAGATGACATGATCTTCGAATGCGCTCTGCGAGCAGGGGCTAGCGTGATCATCTCGGGCGATCGGGACATCCTCGACGTCCGGCAATACAGAGGCATTCGTGTGATTACCGCTCGTGAATACGTGGGCCGCTGAATGGATAACTGCAACCTTCCAGCCGCGTCGGAAATCGCAATTGAGGAAAGAACTAGGGCCTTTTTCTTTTGCCCCTACGCGCTCCTTACGAAAGTGTCGGTCATAATTTCGCCCCATCTGCATCAACACCACAATCCCTTGTGTTCTTAAAAGCCGAGCGACACATCATCTCGCAAATAACACCAAGGTACATGTACTAATTTCCGGAGAAAACCGGAAGAAACCCGAAGAAACCGGCAACTCTGCCTTGACACACCGGGTACGAACCGAGGTATAACACGGCTACCTTAAGTTTCCCCCCGAGAAAGCAGAGGATTCTTCCTCTAATTTGAGGCCCCGGCCAGAAGCGAATTCCCGCGAATGCTCCGATCAGGCGAAAGCTGTTGAGAGTCAAGCGAGAACCCGCTTGGGCAGATTTTTTCGAGGAAAGGGCTAGGCATCTATGGCAGCAGATTCGCGTGAAGTGATGAACATCCGCCAGGCGTCGCAGTACCTGGGCGTTAGTCCCGACACGCTCTACAAGTACGTTTCTGAGGAACGGATCCCCGCGTTCAAGCTCGGCAACCGCTGGAAATTCAAGAAAACCATCCTCGACCAGTGGATGGAAGAGAAAAGCACGGCTGGGGAAACCAAGAGCACCAAGAAGAAGCCCAGGGCGGCGCGGGCTGCCGCAGGGGCTTAATAGCGAGGCGTAGCAAATGTTCGGATTCGGATCGCAAAAATCAATTGTCGGCCTGGACATCGGTTCGAGCAGCATCAAGGCTGTCGAGCTGAAGAAGGTCAAAGGCGAAGTCCACGTTTCCCATATTGGGCTTGAGAGGCTGGGATCGGATATTGTCGTGGACTCGATGATCGTCGACTCAGGCAGCGTATCGAGTGCCATCTCGAAGCTGTTCAGCGAGCGCAAGTTCAGCTCGAAGCTGGTCGCGACAGCGGTGAGCGGTCACTCGGTCATTGTCAAGAAGATCGCTATGCAGACAGTTCCGGAAGAGGAAGTTCCGGATATTCTGCAGACCGAAGCGGCGCAATACATCCCATTCGATATGAACGACGTGAATATCGACTACCAGGTCCTTTCCGACAACCCGGACGAGCCGCAGATGGATGTGCTCCTCGCCGCAGTGAAGAAAGACAAAATTCTGAACTATACGAACGTGCTCTCGCTCGCGGGCAAGGTTCCTGAGGTCGTTGACATCGACGCTTTCGCGTTGCAGAACTGCTATGAGTACAACTACGAGCCATCTCCTACTTCGACTGTTGCCTTATTGAATCTGGGCGCGAGCGTGATGAACATCAACATCGTCAAGGGCAGCACGCCGCTATTTACCCGCGACGTCAGCGTTGGCGGAAATCAGTACACCGACGCGCTGCAGAAGGAACTCGATCTCAGCTTCGACGATGCCGAAGGTTTCAAGCTGGGTGAGAAGGTTGCCAAAGTCAGCGACGATGCCAAGCTGCCGGTGTTGCAGCAGGTGACCGAGATCATTGTCCTGGAAATCCAGAAGACTTTCGACTTTTTCCGCGCGACAGCCGCGGGGCAGCACATCGAGAAAATTTACCTGGCAGGTGGTTCGTCCATTGTTCCCGGACTCACTGAAGCCTTGCGCCAGGAGTTCTCGATGCCGGTAGAGATTCTGAATCCGTTCCAACGAATTCAGCGCAACGGAAGCAGTTCCAACATGGAACTCATTGAAAGAAATGCAGGCCAGTTGGCGGTAGCGGTCGGCCTCGCCCTCAGGAGTTTTGAGACGCTATGATTCGCATCAATCTGCTCGGCAAACCGAAATCGAAAACCAAACGTTCGGCTGCAGCCACCGGACTCGAATTCGAAGCGACAGGGTCGCCGAATTCCGTCAACGCACTTGCGGCCATCATCGTTCTGGCCGTGACTGGCGCAGCGATCTGGTGGTATCAGGGGCAGCTAACGTCTGAAGCGGCCCGGATCAAAGCGCAGATGAATCGAGCGCAGCAGGAAGCGCAAAAGCTCGCAGAGACAAAGGCTCGATTCCAACAGCGCCAGGCGGTGAGGGACGAATATGAAGGCCGCGTAAAGGTGATCGATTCGTTGCGCGCAGCCCAAACCGGCCCGGTTGATTTGATGACCATGGTCAGCGCGACGGTAAACAAAACCGATGAGGTCTGGCTCAACGCGATGACCGACGCCGGCGACAAGGTAGATGTGTCTGGTGTGGCGCTCAGCACAACTGGCGTCGCTAACCTGATGACGAACTTGATGAAGACTGGTTATTTCAAGTCGGTCGAAATCAAAGAAACATATCAGGATGAACAACAGACGAAAATTCAGGCCTTCAACTTCAGCCTGATCTGCGAAAAGCAATCCGTGAACGCAGGAAAGAAATCGTAGCTGTAGGGAGTATTCAATGGCGAAATTCAACGAACTTCCATTCATTGCGCGACTCGGAGTACTGATCGCGGCGGGCGCGGCGATCTTCGCTGCCGCTTGGTACGGTTTTATCCCGAACATGACGGGTTTGGCGGCGATGCGGGCGGCGAACGACGCGGCCATGGAAAAAGTCAAGGCTCAGGAAGCAGACAATGCCCGGCTGAAGCCCTACGAGGGACAGCTTAAGCAGCTCGAAGTGCAAATCGAATCTCTGCAGCGGCAGATGGAACGACAGAAGGAGATCGTTCCTGAAGACAAGAGTGCCGATCAGTTCATCCGCGATTTGCAGAACGACGCTCAGGAGACCGGTGTTGAGATTCGCAGTTATGTGTCAAAACCGGAAAATGCCAAGCAGTATTACACCGAAGTTCCGTTCGACATCGAGGTGGACGGCCCGTACTTCGCGATGCTCAACTTCTTCGAAAAAGTTGGCACGATGGAGCGCATCGTGAACATCGATGGTTTGAAGATGTCGGGCATCGGGAGCAAGGCTCCATCCGTGGTTAAGCGCAAGTATCAGTATGCGCCCGGAGAGACGGTCGTAGTCTCCTGTACCGCCAAAACATTCTTCAGCCACGGGTCGGCTGCGAAGCCGGCGACTACGGCTCCCGGCCAACCGGTGAAACAGGCGAGTTAAGGAAAATGATTATGCGAGTACCCAGTTACATTCTGAGTACGGCGTTGCTGGCCGGATTGGCGGTGGCGCAGAATGCCCCAGCCTCTCAGACGGTTAGCAGCAGTCCCCAGCAACCCGCGAAGGCGGCGAAAACAACAGCTAAGGTCGTGGGAAAGAATCCGTTCGTTCCAAAGACGAAGGCTACCTTGGCAGCTGCAGAGAATGCAGACAAGACGAAAAAAACGACGGCTAAACCGGTTCAGGCCCAAAGTGGGAACCAGCATAAGGCTTCCCCATCGCAAACGGCTGCCAAGCCCAAGAACAGTTCCCCGGTTCAGGCCAAGGCAGTTCAAACCAAGGCAGTTCAGGCCAAAGCAGTTCAGGCCAAAACGGAGCCAAAAGGTGTAACGCCGGCTGTTCCCAAAACACAGAAGCCCAAGAAAGAATTGGCAAAACAGGAACCAAAACCGGAACCAAAGAAATCAGAAGCAAAGGCCGCGCCGGTCCAAGCCAAGGCGGAAGCAAAGCCGGCGGAACCGGAAACGAAACCTGCGCCTCCAGCTCCTGCTGTCGTACAGAACGAGCCTATGAAGCTGCCGAGTCCAGGCAAGCGCGATCCGTTCTTGAATCCACTAGTCGCTGCAGGAACTCGGGACTCCAGTTGCACTACAGGCAAACGCTGCTTGGTTGTCGACCAGATTGTGTTAAAGGGTGTGGTGCAGATGAAAGAGGGCAATTTGGCGCTTGTAGAAAACGCCGGCAAACATTCGTACCCGCTTCATGAGAACGACGTTCTTTACGACGGCAGCGTGGTGAAGATCAGCGGCGACAGTGTGACGTTTCGTGAGGAAAGCAAAGATATTCTCGGACGGCCTGTTTCGCGAGAGGTTGTCAAGAAAGTTACCGCCCCGTCAGTTTACTGACCGGACAGGCATCAAGTATGTAAGAGTGCTCTCATGTCCCCGTGTGGACGATGGGGCCGAATCCAGGTAGTACACAGCAGGCGAACGCGCGAGCATATCGTGTGCACGCGTGCTTTCAAGGCGGTTGCAGTAAAAGTCGTTCCATTTCGGGCCGGGTTCACGGGTTAGCAGTATCTGCATTGACATCGTTGCCGATGTGAATGCAGTGGGCAAATTCCAAAAGCGGCAGTAGGATGTCCGCCCTCGGCAGTTGAATGGCGGAGCCTTCGTGCCGCGCGCGTCCAGGAAAACGCTGGACCGTGAGGAGAAACGAGATGAGGCTGAAGCAACTTCTATGTGGTGGGCTGGCGTTGCCCCTTTTTACAACGCTTGCTCTCGCCGACTCGCAGTTGACCAACATCAGCGTGCAGAACGACCGCGGCGCTGCTGTGGTCACCATTCATGCGAACGGCACTTTCACGCACAACGAGTACAGACCCGCAGACAACTTGCTCCTGGTAGATTTTCCGGGAGCGAAGGTGGGTGCTCTGGACTCGAATCCTCATCCGGTGACCATTCCCGGAATCAGCTCATATCAAGTTCATTCGTATAAGGCCGCCAATGGTAGCGAGGTGGCTCGAGTAGAGTTTGCGCTCGCCCCGCACACAAACATCCGTTTTTCAGAGCAAGCCAATGCTTTGATTCTCCGTGTGAGTTCAGAAGCTGAGAAGGCGGCGAACGTCGACGCTACCGATAGCAATCAGCCGGCAGCTTCAATTGCCTCCGCGACCCAGTCGCTTGCAGCGCGGGCAGAGGCGGTACAGTTCCGCGGAGAAGCGCAGCGCGTGCAAGTACGAGGCGTCTCGATCGTGCGTGGTCATGATGGAACCGATGTAGAAATACGCGCAACGGGTCCGCTCAATCCCAAGGTTTTGACGTTGAAGTCGCCGGACCGGCTTGTAATTGATTTGCCGAACGCCGTGCCGGAAACACGCACACACAATATCCCTGTGCATGCGACTGATCTCAACATGGTTCGCATGTCGCAGTTTCAGGCAAATCCCCCGACCACGCGAGTAGTGCTCGACCTCAAATCCCCCCAGGGCTTCGCGCTCGCGAAGATGAACAATAAGCTCATCGTCAGCCTTCATCCTCTTGTGGCCGCCGAAGCGGTTGCGAGCACGGCAAACTCCGGAGTTCCCAAGCCGGCCGCAGCTTCGAGCACGCCCAAGCTGGCGGCCAATGTTGCTCTCCAACACGCAGCGCAGCATTACGTCGTAGTCGATCCGGAATATCACCGCGTAGCCCATTCCAGCGATGATGACGTTTCCACGCCGGCAGAAAAGGCGAGCGCGGCCGCGAAGATCCTTGGCGCAGCTCCTCCCGTGGAGATTCCGCTCACCAGCAAAACGTCGGCGGAGATGAAGCCGGAGTTGATGAAAGCGGCGATGATGCAGGCTGCACAAAGTTCGAGCAGTTCTCAGGCGGTCAGTGCTCTGGCAAGCACAACCAACTGCAATACCGGTCGTTACACAGGTGAGCCAATTTCGGTAAACCTGAAAGATGTCGACCTCAAGGATTTCTTCCGGCTCATTCATGAGATCAGCGGGCTGAATGTTGTGCTTGACCCAGGCGTGAATGGAACGTTGACGATTGTGCTCGACGATGTGCCGTGGGACCAGGCGCTCGCAATCGTCCTGCAGAACAATTCGCTGCAATGCCAATTGAACGGCAATGTACTGCGAATTGCACTTCCAGATACATTGCGCAAGGAAGCTGATGCAATCCGTGCTACGCAAGAAGCTCAAGCCCTGGCCGTAGATCGCGTCACCGTAACGCGGTATCTTAGCTATGGAACCGCCAAGAACGTTGTGCCCACTCTGAAGGCGTTTCTATCAAAGCGGGGCGACATCATTGCCGACGACCGCACGAATTCGATCATTATTCAGGACATCCCCAGCGTTATTCCAGGAATTGATCGACTCATCAAAGAACTCGATCGGAAATCGCAGCAGGTGGAAATTGAGGCGCGTGTCGTTGCGTCGACTCGAAGCTTTGCCCGTGATCTCGGGACGCAGGTTGGATTTGGAGTCGGAAACAATGTCTTCGCTGTCGGCGGCAATACTTCGGCAGGAACGTCGGACATTCAAGCCGGTGGCCCACAGACGCCTCATTACATCATCGTCGGGACGAACCAAATTCCTTTATTCAGCAACCTTGGCGTGACCGGTCCCACCAGTGCTCTCACCGTCGTGAATGCGACTAACAACTATCGATTGGACGTGATCCTCACAGCGGCTGAGACGCGTGGGTTGCTGAAAATACTTTCCCGTCCAAGAGTCGTGACGCAGAATAATGCGCCTGCTCTGGTTCGTCAGGGCGTTCGCATTCCGATCGTCACGGCAGCACAGTTAGGCGGGCCGCCCACGACGACTTACATCGACGCCTTTCTGCGGTTGCAGGTGACTCCGCAGATCACGGCGGAGAATACAATTTTCCTGAACGTCGATGTTGAGAACACGACGCCTAACTTCGCCGTTCAGATTTCAGGTAATCCTGAACTCATCACTCAGCAGGCTACAACTCAGGTTCTTGTAAGCGATGGGGGCACAGTTGTAATAGGTGGCGTCATTCAGACCACCGATAGCATTACGCGCGATCAAGTGCCCTTCCTCGGAGATGTTCCTGTATTGGGAAATCTTTTCCGCCGGAAGGCAGTCAGCACATCCACCCAGGAGCTGATCTTCTTCATTACACCGAGAATCCTGCAGTCATAGTGGGTTTTTGGACTGAAAGGCCTCCAGCACTGCCGTGTTGGAGGCCGAACTTATTTACGCAAGATATTTCTGTGATGATTGAGATACGTCTCTTGCCATTTACACTCGACAATGATGGTTGCAAACAACCGGCAGCTGTTGCTGGAAGCGTCGATCGGGCAAGAAGGCCTCGATACCATTCTGATAACCAGTTTGCCCAATATCCGATACCTCTGCGGGTTTACAGGCAGTTCCGGCGCTCTTGCTAACGCAAGAGAGAGGTGGATGTTCTTCACGGATGGTCGATACACTGAACAAGCGAAGCGTCAGGTAAAAGGCGCGTCCGTCCAGATCGGCTCGCATTCCCCGGCAATTGGCGCCGCACGATGGATCGCCGAACGCATCGGGAAAAGACCGACAGCCAGGATCGGCATCGAAGGGGAGCACGTAAGCTTCGCGACAGAGAAGCGTATTGATTCGGCGCTGCGCGCTTCGCTGCGTCGCTCCGGATATCAGGTAGTCCCAACCACGAATCTCGTCGAGAATCTCCGGATCAGGAAGGACAAAGGCGAAATAAAGCAGATTCGCAATGCCGTCCGGCTCGCCTCCGGCATTTTGCCCGATCTCCTCCGGCGGATAACGTCTTCGATCAGCGAGAACGAAGTTGCTGCAGAACTCGAGTTTCTCGCCCGTCGCGGCGGCGCCGAAAAAATGAGCTTCGAGACGATTGTCGCTTCCGGGCCCAATTCAGCTTTGCCGCACGCACGACCCACACGCCGCAAGATCGGGGGCGGATTCGTAGTCCTCGATTACGGTGTTATACTCGCCGGTTATTGTTCCGACATGACGCGCACCGTCTGGGTGGGTCGCGCGACCGGGGAAGCGCGGCAGAGATACTCGGCGGTGCTCGAAGCGCAGCTTGCAGCTATTGCGGCTGTGGCTCCTGGAGTCGAGGCGCAGGCGGTCGACGGGGCGGCGCGCGACGTGCTGCGCAAACATAAGCTGGACAAATACTTTACTCACTCGCTTGGCCATGGAGTTGGCCTGGAAATCCATGAGGCTCCGCGGCTGGCGAAGGGACAAACTCAGAAGCTCGAGCCCGGGATGGTCGTGACCATCGAACCGGGCGTTTACATTCCGGGTAAGGGCGGCGTAAGAATCGAAGACATGGTGCTGGTTACGAAAACGGGGTGTGAAGTGCTCACTCCAACTCCGAAGGAGTTCTTAGTCCTCTGAGCTGCGGCACCTACGAGAATCCATGAATCAAAAAGAGCTCAAAGAGCTGATCGAGTTTCTTAAAGAACAGGACATCGCTGAATTCGAGCTGGAGCGCGGCGACGTAAAGGTACGCATCAAGCGCGGGACGCCAGTGGCGATTGCCCCTATCCAGTTGCCCATTTCGGCCCCAACCGTTTCTACCGCGGTGGGATCTCCACCAGTTGCGCCGCCCGCGGCTCCATCTACACCTAAATCAGCCGATGAAGGATTGCATCAGGTGAAGTCTCCCATTGTGGGAACGTTTTACGAATCGCCGTCTCCCGGATCGCCACCATTTGTTAAGCCGGGAGACACGGTGGAAGCCGGCCAAGTGCTCTGCATTATCGAAGCCATGAAGTTGATGAACGAAATCGAAGCCGATGCCAGCGGTGAGATCGTGAAGCGGCTGGTCAACAACGGACAGCCCGTCGAATACGGACAGCCTCTATTCAGTATTCGTCCGCGCTGAGGTTCTGAACGCGCAAGTCTCGAGAATGTTCAAGAAGATCCTGATTGCCAATCGTGGGGAAATTGCACTGCGCGTGATTTGCGCCTGCAAGGAGTTGGGCGTCCAAACTGTCGCAGTCTACAGCGAGGCCGACCGCAATTCGCTCCCCGTCCGCTTTGCCGATGAGGCCATCTGCATTGGTCCTCCCCGCTCTGCCGAGAGTTACCTCAACATTCCAGCAGTCATTAGCGCCGCTGAAATCGCTAATGTTGAAGCCATTCATCCGGGATATGGCCTCCTGAGCGAAAACGCTAACTTTGCAGAGGTGTGCGAAACGTCACACCTGAAGTTCATCGGACCGCCGCCTGAGGTCATGCGCCTAATGGGCGAAAAAGAAAAAGCGCGCGTAGCGATGAAGAAAGCTGGCGTGCCCATCTTGCCTGGGTCCGAGGGCATAATCCAGAGCGAGGATGACGCGCTGCAGTGGGTCAGGCAGGTCGGATTGCCGGTAATTCTCAAGGCCTCAGCCGGAGGTGGTGGTCGAGGTATGCGCGTGGTACGGTCGGCAGAAGAACTGCCGAAGCTGTACCAAGCAGCGCATTCCGAGGCCGCAGCCGCATTCGGGAATGGCGATCTCTACATGGAGAAGTTCATCGAGAGACCTCGCCACATCGAGTTTCAAATTATCGCCGATGAGCATGGAAAAGTGATGACGCTGGGCGAACGTGAGTGCAGCATTCAGCGGCGACATCAGAAGCTCATTGAAGAATCGCCTTCGACGAAAGTTACGCCAAAACTCCGAAAGGAGATTAGCGACAAACTTGAAAGCTGCCTGGGTGAGATCGGATACGTCAACGCAGGCACTATCGAGTTCCTCATGGACGAAGACGGCAGCCTGTACTTCATCGAGATGAACACGCGTATTCAGGTCGAGCACCCGGTTACGGAGATGGTCACCGGAGTCGATCTTGTGAAGGCGCAAATCAGGATCGCCTCCGGCGAGAAACTAAGCGACATCATTACCGCTCCGATCGAGATACGCGGTCACTCCATCGAGTGCCGCATAAACGCGGAGCATCCCGAAAAGTTCACACCGTCGGCGGGCAAGATCACGGCTTTCAATATGCCCGGTGGCACAGGTGTGCGCGTCGATACGGCTGCCTATACCGAAGGTGTGATCCCACCGTATTACGATTCACTAATCGCAAAGCTCATCACACACGGAAAAGATCGCGCCGAGGCAGTTGCTCGCATGTCGCGAGCCCTGGAGATGTTCATTGTCGAGGGCATCCACACCACTATTCCTCTCCATCGGCGCATCATGCAGAACGCTGATTTTCAGGTCGCCCGATTCGATACGAAATTCATGGAGCGTTTCCTGGACCAGAACGGAGCGGGAGCTGCGAAGAGCAAAGCAAGCAGCTAGAGAGGCGCTCGGAAAATTCTGTTGTTTCGCGGACTTCCTTTCGCATTTTCACGGGGTAGCATCGGCCAGCTCCGGTCTGCGTTCTTCTCGGCGTGCTATCGTTTTCTAAGGCTTTCCTATGCCGCACGAGCTTCCCAAAACCTACGATCCCAACGCCATTGAGCCGCGCTGGGCTGAGTACTGGATTCGCGAGAAGCTCTTTGAGGTGAAGACTCCGACTCCGGGCGATTCGCGTCCGGTGTTCACGATTCTTCTTCCTCCGCCCAACGTAACCGGCCGTCTGCACATGGGTCACATGCTCAATCAGACGGAAATGGACATTCTCACGCGCTGGCATCGTATGCGCGGCGAACTTGCTCTCTGGCTTCCCGGAACGGACCACGCTGGCATTGCCACGCAGATGATGGTCGAGCGCCAGCTGGCCACCGAAGGCATTAAACGGCAGGATCTCGGCCGCGAGAAGTTCGTCGAGCGTGTCTGGTGCTGGAAGAAGCAATATGGCGGCGCAATTCAAGGACAGATGAAGCGTCTCGGCGCCTCGGTCGATTGGTCACGCGAGTACTTCACCATGGACGAGAACCTCAACCGCGCCGTGCGTGAGGTCTTTGTCCGCCTGTGGGAACAGGGGCTCATCTACCGCGGCGAGTACATCGTGAACTGGTGTCCGCGATGCCTGACGGCCATCTCCGATCTCGAAGTGGTTCACGAGGAGCACCAGGGAAAACTCTATGAGATTCGTTATCCGCTGGCCGACGGCAGCGGATCGATTCACATTGCCACTACACGTCCGGAAACGATGCTGGGTGATGTCGCGGTCGCGGTGAATCCCAACGACGATCGCTACAAGAATCTGATCGGGAAGAAGCTGCGCCTGCCACTAATGAATCGCGAGATTCTCATCATCGCCGACGAACTCGCGAATCCCGAATTCGGAACTGGTGCAGTGAAGGTAACGCCTGCGCACGATCCCAATGACTTCATCATGGGCAAGCGGCACAACTTGCCGATGCTCAAGATCATGGACGAGTCCGCCCGCATCAACGCAAATGGCGGAGCGTACGCTGGACTCGATCGCTATGAAGCGCGCAAGCGTGTGCTGGCCGATCTCGAAGCACAAGGATTTCTCGTCGGCATAAAGGATCACGTGCTCTCGATCGGCAAATGCGATCGCTGCAAAACCGTGGTTGAGCCGAGCCTCTCGATGCAGTGGTTCATAAAAATTCAGCCACTCGCGGATAGAGCCGTTGCGGCAGTCACGAACGGGCACATCCGCTTCACGCCCGAGAACTACAAGACCATCTACCTGAACTGGATGACCAACATTTATGACTGGTGCATTTCTCGCCAGCTCTGGTGGGGTCACCAGATTCCGGCGTGGTACTGCACAAACAGTGGGTGTGCGCGTGCGAAGGCCGATCTGAATTCGCAGCCGATCGTCAGCCGCGAAGAACCGTTCAAGTGTCCCGATTGCGGATGGGCGACCGAGCGCGAGACCGACGTGCTCGACACGTGGTTCTCGTCGGCACTGCTGCCTTTCACGTCCCTGGGCTGGCCCGAGCACATCCGCGATCTCGATGTCTTCTATCCGACGTCGCTGCTGGTGACCGGCTTTGACATTCTCTTCTTCTGGGTGGCGCGCATGATCATGATGGGCTGCCACTTCATGAAAGACATGCCGATGGCCGACGGCAGCGGGCGTCCCGACTCGGAATCAGTGCCATTTCGGGAGGTGTACATTCACGCTCTCGTGCGTGACGCCGAGCGGCAGAAGATGTCGAAGACCAAAGGCAATGTGATCGATCCCATCGACATCACCGAGAAATATGGAACGGACGCCGTGCGCTTCACGCTCGCTGCAATGGCATCTCCAGGCACCGACATAGCGTTCAACGAGAGCCGCACGGAAGGGTACCGGAATTTCGCCAATAAGATCTGGAACGCCGCGCGCTTTCTGTTCATGAACATCGATAAGGCAAGCGAGGCGGGTGTGTGGAGCGAGAGAGATCTCAAAGAGCTAATTGCCAGTGAAGCTCCAACTGCCTCCTCTGATCTGATCGATCGCTGGATTGAGGCGCGTTTTCAAGACACCGCACGTGAGGTCAATAAAGCATTAACCGAGTATCGCTTTCATGAGGCCGCGAATCTCGTTTATCAGTTCTTCTGGGGCGACCTTTGCGATCTGTATATCGAAGCGGTGAAGCTGCGCCTGGATTTTTCAGATGATCGAAAGGATTCAGGCAAGCAGGCGCTGAATCATCTCGTCAAAGTGTTCGAAAGCTCTTTACGTTTGCTCTCACCCTTCATGCCGTTCATTACAGAGGAAATCTGGCATGCGCTATACGACCAGAAAGCGCCGGCAGCATCGATCGCGCTTACTCGGTTCCCAACTGGGCAGGAGTTGACCAAGGAGCAGAAGCGCACTGTCGAACAAGTCGATATCTTGCGAGAGCTACTGTCCGACATTCGTAACCGTCGCGTAGAGCTGAAGGTTGAACAACGAGAGAAGGTGCCGATTCGCGTTTTCACGGCAGACGCTGCAGTTCGCAGACTCATTGAAGGCAGCGCCGAGTTCCTGCGGGCACGCGGCTCGATCAGCACAATCGAATTTGCCCGCGAGAGCATCTCGAAAATGCCTGGCGTGCAAACGAGAAATGCCTATGAAGTGGCGATTGTGTATGAGAGAAAAATCGATGTTGCCGCCGAATACGACCGCCTGTCCAAAGAGGAGAAGAAGCTCGAATCAGAACACGCCAACGCCAAACGTCAGCTCGGTAATGAGAGCTTCCTCGCAAAAGCGCCAGCCAATGTTGTAGAAGGTCTGCGGCGGCGGTACGCCGAATTGGAGCAGCTCCTGGCTAAGACAAGAGCCGCTCTGCGAGAACTCGAGAACGGCGGGGCAAGTTCAAACGGAAGCCACGGGTAGTCGCAACGTGGAGCCGGGCGCCCTCGCCCGGGTTTTACAGTGAGGTTGCAGAACGAAATCCATTGAAGGCTGGTCGGACAACACGCGGCCGAGGGCGGCCGGCTCCACGTTTTAGCCTCTCGCTCGGGCCTCTGCTGTCTTCCTCTCGATCAGCTTCAACGCATACGGCACGCTGAATAGCACCGGCGTATAGATCAGATCAGAAGCAAACGTCCCACGGAAGAATGGGATCGCCATGGTGTAGCACTGCACCAATCCGGCGAAGCTTTTCGCGTACATGTTGCCGAAAACCCACACGGCGAAGTTGCTCACCAGAAAGAATGAGATCGCGGAAGCGAGTGACGCGCCCACCACGCGCAGAGGATCGACTTTCCGCACCAGCATGTATCCAATGCCCAAAGCGGCCAAGTACCAAGCCCAAGTCACGAAATGATCCAGGGAAACGTGCATGTGGTACTGCACCGTCGTGAGATAAACGTCAGTGGCGGCGAGAAGAGCGAGCGGAGCAATCCATTCGCGCACTGGCCGCTTGGCTCCAAAGAACAGCAGAGCAGCGCCAATCGGAGTCAGATGCCAGGGATGGGGCAGTAGCCGAACCGTAACCGCAATGACGATGAACAGATAAGCAAGCATGGGATTATGACCTCAGGGAGTTCTATTCTCCGGGTACTCAGGTTGCGCCGTCAACAGTTTCGTTGAATAACAGAACCGCCGCCGGTAGGCGGCGGGGCAGCCGCGTATCTTGCGGCTGCGGATTTTCCACACCTCTGGCCGCATCCTGCGCTCGGAGTTCGCCATTCGGCGACCTCCGACCCACCGGCTACCGCCGCCGGTTCCGTTTCCGCGCGTCGCCCAAGCGTTACAGGATGTATCGCGACAAATCCTGATCTTTGGCGATATCAGCGACCATCTTCTTCACGTAGTCAGCATCGATGACCACTTTGTCCTTGTTTTCCTTCGCCATCTCCGGCGCAGAGAAGCTGATCTCGTCCAGAACGCGCTCCATGATCGTGTGCAGCCTGCGGGCGCCGATATTCTCCGTTGACTCGTTCACGCGAAACGCGAAGTGCGCGACCTCGTCCAGAGCGTCGCGTGTAAATTCAAGCTTCAGGTTTTCCGTTTCAAGCAGCGCGGTGTACTGTTTCACCAGCGACGACTTTGGCTCGGTCAGAATCTTGATGAAATCTTCGATCGTGAGTGACTGCAGCTCGACCCGAATTGGGAAACGGCCTTGAAGCTCCGGAATTAAATCGCTTGGCTTGGAGACGTGAAATGCGCCCGCGGCGATGAACAAGACGTGATCGGTGCGCACCATACCATACCGGGTGTTTACCGTTGTTCCTTCAACGATCGGCAGGATGTCACGCTGAACGCCTTCGCGAGAAACGTCGGGACCATGTCCACCTTCACGTCCAGCGATCTTATCGATTTCATCGAGGAAGACGATGCCCGATTGCTCTACGCGCTCGACCGCTGTGCGCGTAACCTGATCCATATCAATCAGTCTCTGTTCCTCTTCCTGGATCAGGTATTCAAAAGCTTCGCTTACCTTCATCTTCCGCTTCTTTGTACGCTGGCCGAAGATGTTAGGCAGCATGTCCTTGATATTGATGTCCATCTCCTCGATGCCCTGATTGGAGATGATTTCAAACGCGGGCGTAGAGCGCTCCCGGACGTCGAGTTCAACCATGCGCTCATCGAGCTTGCCTTCCCGCAGTTGCTGACGCAGCTTCTCACGCGTGCGCGATTGCGAATCGCTTCCGTGCTCGCCGTCGCCGGTGCCAAGCGCAAGCCCAGCGGTGGGCTGTGTAGGCGCTGTCGGCGGTAAAAGAAGATCGAGCAAACGCTCTTCGGCGTTCAGCTCGGCTTTGTCTTCAACTTCTTCGAGGCGCTCCTCGCGGACCATGTCGATGGCGATCTCGACCAGGTCGCGGATCATCGATTCAACATCACGCCCAACGTAGCCGACTTCGGTGAATTTCGACGCTTCAACCTTGAGAAATGGCGAGTTGGCCAGCCGCGCCAGACGGCGGGCGATCTCAGTTTTACCCACGCCCGTCGGCCCGATCATGATGATGTTCTTCGGCATGATCTCTTCGGCCAACTCGGGCGAGAGCTTCTGCCGGCGCATGCGGTTACGCAGCGCAATCGCCACCGCGCGTTTGGCGGCGTTCTGGCCAACAACGTATTTATCGAGCTCGGCTACGATCTCGCGCGGCGTAAGCTCGTCGAGAGCGAGTTCCTGCTCTTCCTGGGTTCCAGGGAGGTAAATCGCCACTGGGTGCTGCGACTCCTTATCGTCCAAGTGTAAAACAAAGAGGCAGTCGGCGTTCGACAGTCGGGACCGACAGAAGCTGCCAGCGGCCAGCTTCCAGCTACCAGCCACATCTACATCGGTTACTCGGGCTTTGGCTGGTCGCTGGAAGCTGGTAGCTGGCAGCTTGTCGAAATCAGTGGGGGCTTTATCGTTGCTAACGGCGTCTGCGACCACGGGCTAGGGGAGCCACAGGAGCGCCTTTGTAATCGCGGGGATAGACGACAACGAATCGCCCTTGCGCCTCACCAGAACTCTCGGTGCGAAGGTCGGCTTCGTCGCGCATGGCCAAGTGCAGCATACGGCGCTCTCGCGCAGACATGGGAGCGAATTGATATGGCTGACCGGTCTTGCGAACCTTCTCTGCCGCTACCTGAGCAGCGAGCCGCAGCTCTTCAGCGCGCATCTGCTTGAAATTCATGCAGTCGAAGCTGACTTTGTCGTGCTCGTCCGATTCAAGCCGCAGAACCTTCAGGGCAACGTGCTCGAGCGAGCGCAGCAGTTCGCCGTTGCGTTCGACGAGCAGTGGGCCGTCAGGTCCAGTGAAATCCACTGTAAGTTCAGGGCTGTCGCCAACTTCCGTCGTGACCGGCGGATTGGCGCTAATGCGGTACTTCAAACGAAATCCGCCAAGCTGGAGTGTGCGACGAAGGACCTCGTCAATGCGTCTGGCGGCGGCAACTCGATCTTGAATGGGCATAGCTGGGGGAGGGTTACCTCGAGAAGTTACGGAAAGACATTTCTAACACCCTTCGAAGCCAAGCGCCACCCGGGATTGCTAAAACAGAAACTTGCAGTGCCCGCAGATTGTCCGCGAATGTCCACCATTCCACTAAGTCCACCAAGTCCACAGCGTCCACACGAGTTTGCGCCGCAGTTCTAAGCGAGGCAGTTCTGAAGCCCTACTCGCCCGCAACCGTCATGCCATCAATGCGCAAAGTAGGGGCCGCAATGGAGCTGCGAAATTCCAGATCGTTCCCAATTTCGGAAACGTTGTTGAACATGTCTTTCAAATTTCCGGCAACGGTAATTTCCTCAACAGGGAAAGCGAACTCGCCGTTCTCAATCCACAACCCCGAAGCGCCACGTGAGAAGTCACCAGTGACCAGGTTCACGCCGAAGCCGAGAAACTCGGTTACATACAGTCCGCTGCGAACATTGCGAATGATGTCGTGGGGCGCCTTGCCGCCAGGCTGCAGGAAGAAGTTTCCCGAACCGATCCCAGGGTTTCCCGTTAGACCGCGTGCCGCATTGCCGGTCGTCTGCAGCTTGAGTTTGCGCGCAGTGTAGGTGTTCAGCAGATAGCTCTTGAGCACGCCGCGTTCGATCACGACCGTGCGCCGGGTCGGCACACCTTCGCCGTCGAACGGCGACGAACCAAAACCACCGACCATCGTGCCATCGTCGATGATGGTGATGTTCTCCCCCGCAACCTGCTCACCTAGCTTCCCGGTGAGGTACGAAGAATGACGATAGATCGCGTCTCCGTTAATAGCGTCGAAGATGTGGTCGATCAACCCGCGCGCGACCATGGGGTCGAAGATGACGGGAACTTTCTGGGTTGCTACTTTCCTTGCGCCAACTCTCCTGAGAGTGCGCTCGGCAGCTTTGCGACCAACCGATTCGGGCGACTCCAGTTTTTGCAGCGTGCGCGAAGCCGAGTACCAATAGTCTCGCTGCATCGCGGCTCCGTCAGCCTGCGCAATGGGCACTGCAGAAACAGAGCAGTAGGAGCGCCGATACTCACCGACGAAACCGTGCGAATTTGCCAGTACCTTGTATCCGGTCGCGGCGTCGAACGAGCCGCCCTCCGAGTTGGTGATTCGCGGATCAGCTGCTAGCGCTGCGGCCTCGCAGCGACGGGCATAGTCGATGCGGTCGGCGGTCGAGAGGGAGTAAACGTCGTCGTAGTAAAGATCCAGGTTCTGCTTCAGCGAGCCGAGGCTCTCCGCTTCAGGTAATCCAGCAGCGGGATCTTCAGAAGTCGCCCGCGCCAGGGAAATCGCTCCAGAGACCAGCCGCTCGATGCCATCGCGCGAAAAGTCGCTGGTGTGCGTC
>DASTZZ010000120.1 GCA_035764005.1 Terriglobales bacterium | reverse complement strand
GTAAGTAAAAGATTTAGCCAATCGCGCAGGCCCGATTACACAGGAGTGGAAATGCCAAGTCTAGCCGCAGTGGCGGGCGGCCTGATCGCCCTCGGCTCCGCACCAACTTCCATGCCGACTGCTGGTCAGGCGCGGGGAGTGAAGGCCAGAGAGGACCATATTGCCCGGCCGGTCGCGCCGGCTGGGAGTCCGATGGTGAGCCAGGCACTCAACCGGGTCAACGATGCCGACTTGATTCGCGAGGCGCAGCGAGGTTCTCGCACTGCCTTCGAAGAACTCGTGCGTCAGTACGACCAGGCCGTGCTGCGCCTGGCATTGCATCTCACCGGCTCCGAGGCTGAGGCGCAGGACATTTATCAGGAAGCCTTCCTCAAGGCTTATCGCCATCTCGGCAATTTCCGCTTCGAGTGCTCCTTCTATACCTGGATGTATCGGATCGTAACGAATCTTTGTCTCGACCATCTGCGCAAGAAAAAAACGCGGCGCGAGGATTCGCCAGTGATGGTCGATTCCAGCGGCGAGGAGCACAGCCTGCTCGACATGGTGGCGGACGATCGCTCCGGAGCCAATCCCGAGCGCGACCTGATGCGCCGCGAGCTCGGCGGCAAGATTAACAAAGCTTTAGAGCAACTGACGCCGCGCGAGCGTATGGTCTTCGAGCTGAAGCACTATCAGGGACTCAAGCTGCGGACCATCGGCGAGATGTTGAATACGACCGAAGAGACAGCCAAGAACACGCTGTTCCGGGCCACGCAGAAGCTGCGCGGCACGCTCGCGTCAATGAGGTAAGGATTGGGTTTATAGAAAGCGATGGATACGACAATGACGAATGAAATTCATAATTCTGCGAGCACGGTTTTGACGGCCGATCCCGAAATGGGAAACTTCGGCGCCGCCTCGCGTCGTGCTGTAGCGGAACACTCCGACTACGGCGAAGAAGACTGCGGATGTCGCGCCTACCGGCGCGGACACAGCTTCGAATTTGTGCAGATTTTGAAGGTGTTGGCCGAAGGGCGATAGTTTTTTTGGTCGAAGCAATCAGTATGGACTTTGAAGGCAAAACACAAGATCCTTCGACTCCGGTTTCCCGCGCTGGAGAAAGCGCGCGGGAGCCCTCCTCCGCTCAGGATGACATAGGGATGGAGGGTGTACGTGTGGTGCTTGATTCGAGCGGATCGATGAAGTTTTAGCCGACTGCTGATTGGCGAGTGCCGAATGCTTTTTATGAAAGTGTGGCAATGATGAACTGCGAATGGACACGGGCGAATGCAGCCCTTTACGTCTACGACGAACTGAAGGACGACGAGCGCTACGAGCTCGAGCGGCACGTGGAGCGCTGCTCCGCGTGCAAGAACGAGCTCGATTCGGTGCGCGGATTCCGGCTGGCAATGTCGGCCGCTCCGCTGCCGGAGGTCTCGCCGAACCTGCTTGCCGGATCGCGAATGCGGCTCTCCGAGGCGCTTGAGTCCGAGGAGCCGAGTCGCGGGTGGCATCGCTTCACCTTCGACTTTGCCGGATGGCTGCAGTCGATGAAGTTTGCTCCGGCTCTCACGGCGGCTCTGCTGATGATTGGATTCGCGGCCGGAATATTGACCACCTGGCAAGTCAAGACTCACACCGACTCCGGAACAATTGCCCAAATCGGGAACACTCCTTCCCCTGTAGATTCCGCCTCCATCGCCGGCATTCGCGGCATCACTCAAGATCCAGGCAGCGATCAAGTCAAGATTCAGTACGACAAGGTTTACACCGACCAGGCGCAGGGTTCGATCAACGATCCCAAAATTCAGCAGCTTCTGCTGTTCGCCGCGCGCAATAACATCAATTCGGGGCTGAGGCTCGATTCGGTTGATCTGCTGGCAAAGAACTCCGATGACAGCCGTGTGCGCGAAGCGCTAATGTATGCGCTGCGCTACGACCGCAATCCCGGTGTGCGCCTGAAGGCTCTCGATGGATTGCGCTCGTATGTGAAAGACGACCAGCAGGTTCGCGACGCGGTGCTCGAAGCGCTCCTAAAAGACAATAATCCCGGTGTGCGCACGCAGGCGATCTCGCTGCTGGAGACGGTGAAGAACGACAGCAGCGTGCGTCAGGCGCTGGCCGCGCTGGCACAGCAGGATAAAGATAAGTACATCCAGGGAGAGTCGAAGCGTGTCCTGGCGAACCTCCCGGATTTTGAATAAAAAGCTGGTAGCCGCCAACTTCTAGCTACTAGCCAGAGGCAAACGGCTGTGGCTAGCAGCTAGGAGCTAGCAGCTTAGCAACGCGCATAGAAGAAGAGGAACTTAATACTTTGGCAGTGATTCGCAACCATTTCGCGCTTCCCGCTCTACTACTGGCGCTCGCCGCAGCAGGCGTAGCCCAGACGGATGGCGCAACGAAAATCTACCGCGACGGCAGTTGTTGGGTGCAGGAGACTACCGGCACTCTTCCCGCCTCGCGTTACATCAAGATTCATACCAACGCCGGCGGCGTGAGCGTAACCGGCGCACAGCAATCCAACATTACTTACACCATCCGCAAGCGCGTGAGCGCCTCCTCCGAGGATAGTGCGCGGCGCATGTTCGAGAACCTGCGCGTGATAGCCAACCGCCAGGGAGACGCGGCGTATTTCGGCGGCGAGGGCGGCGACAACTGGCATCGCGGCTCGGTTGAGTTCAACATCACCACGCCGCGCAGCGTCGATGTCATTAAAGCCAAAACTGACGGCGGCAGTCTGCGTTTCACTCACCTGAACGGACGCGTTGACGCCGAATCGGGCGGGGGCAACGTAGATCTCGACGACATCAGTGGCAGCGTGACTGCCAGCACCGGCGGAGGCTCAATTAACGTAGGCGCCGTGAATGCTGATTTGGGAATCCGCACGGGCGGTGGCCGCGTGAACATCGGCACCGTCGGCGGCAAGCTGAACGCCTCGACCGGCGGCGAATCGGTTCGTGTCGATAACGTAAAGCGCGATGCCGTAATAGAAACCGGCGGCGGCAACATCTATGTGCAAAACGTCGGCGGCGATCTGCACGGCTCGACCGGCGGCGGCAACATCGAGATTGGCAACGTCAGCGGCCTGATGGACGTTGAGACCGGCGGCGGCAGCATTCGTCTCACCGGGGGCAGTGCCGGCCCGATTCGCGCGCAG
This sequence comes from Terriglobales bacterium, assembly GCA_035764005.1. Taxonomy (NCBI): domain Bacteria; kingdom Pseudomonadati; phylum Acidobacteriota; class Terriglobia; order Terriglobales; species Terriglobales bacterium. The sequence continues at coordinate 2,767 of DASTZZ010000120.1, read as the reverse complement.
ACCGGCAGCGGCAGCATTCATTGCTTCAAGGTCACACGCAGCGTGCGCGCCGAGACCGGCGCGGGTGCTATTACTGCCGAGTTCATGACTATGAACGGCAAGTTTAGCGATTCAGTGCTCGATACCGGCGTTGGTGACATCGTCGTTTATCTTCCGTCTGATTTGAAGGTCAGCGTTCATGCCAGCATCGACGTCGCCACCACTCGCGATGCGATCCGCAGCGAATTGCCCGGCATTCACATCGAGTCGGAGGGCGGCGATTATGGTCCGCGCGAGATGTCGGCAGAAGGCGATCTGAACGGCGGTGGCCCAACATTGAAGCTGCATACATCGACCGGAAAAATTCAATTCATCGCGCTGAAAAGATAGCAGTAGGCAGTAGGCGATAAGCAATAGGCAATAGGCTCCGAATCGGGCAGTAGGCGATAGGGAAGTGAGAAGGTTTTGCCTCAGCCTATTGCTTACTGCCTATCGCCTACTGCCTCTCACGAGGCATTTTATGAAGCACACATACTTAATAACAACGGCTCTGCTCGTTTCCGCAGGAGTTCCAGTTTCCGCGCAGCAGGCGCCGAGAGCCCGACACTTTATCGGAACTCCGGTGATCGTTGATTCTGAATCGAGCGGGCACTCCTATCTTGGAGTTGGAGTGGCAGACCTCAACAGCGATCGGATCCAGGCGCTCAAATTGAAGGACGATCGCGGTGTTGAGATCACGCAGATCGATCAGGACGCCCCCGCAGGAAAAGCGGGTCTGAAACAGAACGACGTCATCGTCGGCTTCAACGGAACTCCAGTCGAGAGTGCAGAGCAATTCAAACGGTTAATGCGCGAGACTCCCCCTGGAAGAACCATTTCCCTTGACATCATGCGCGATGGGCAGCAACAGAGCGTCAAAGTGCAACTTGCCGATCGCAAGAAGTTCGAATCTTCCATGTGGCCGCGTGAGCCGCACGACTTTGCTTTTGCCCCGCCTGCAGTGCCTGCAGTTCCACCCATGCCACCCATGCCGGCGATGCCCGCGTTTCCACGTACGTGGGAGCAGACCATCGTCCGCGCTCGTACCACTTCGGGAGTTACGCTCGAGAGCCTGAGCCCGCAGCTCGGCGACTACTTTGGAGTGAAGGACGGCGAAGGCATGCTGGTGCGCTCGGTGCAGAAGGGCAGCACGGCTGAGAGCGCAGGATTGCGCGCCGGAGACGTGATCGTTCGCGCAGGCGACCAGAAGATTACCGACAGCTCCGATTGGAACGACGCCCTGCGCGGCGCCCGCGGACAAAAGATCTCTGTAGTCATCATGCGTGACAAGAAAGAGCAGACGCTCTCGCTGTCAGTGCCGCCGCGTCGTGGTCCCGACAGCTCTGCTCTGCTGGATGATTCACCAGAAGTAGAGAACGCAATCGAAGCCGCGGCGGGAACGCTGGACAGCATCGGGCCGGAACTTGAAGAGAGCTGGGCGAATGCTGCCAATGCTCTTGCCGATCATCAAGGCGAAATCAACGACGCGATCAATAAAGCGATGAAGGAACTACATCGCGACATGATTCGCAATCGTAAGGACATTAATCGCGACCTTCAGCACTCGATGAAACTCGCGTCAGCGGAAATGAAAGCGCACCGCGGAGACATCGATCGAGCCATGCGTGAAGCGCAGCGCGCGGTCGATCAGATCCACATCGATTGGCCTTCGGATTTGCAGTAGCCTGCGTTCTTGTCATTCCGAGCGGATGCTCACGCGTGCCTTTCGCGTGAGCAGGAGAGAGGAATCTCTACCTGCTCCTAGATATTGGTCACAACATGCATTCGGGGAGTCCGTAGGGATTCCTCCGCCAAAACCAGGCGTTCGGAATGACAAAGGATAGGAGCTACGCTGCCTCGTGCTTCTCCGCCGAAGGCTTCTTGATCGTTCCCTCGTTGGCCTGATTCTCGCCGCGCGCAGGTTCGCCGCGTGAGACGTCCGGCTGAGTTTTTCCCGCTTCGGTACTCGCGAGATTCGTGCTCGGCCCTTCAGTGGCTTCGGTCGGCGCCGAAGGGTTGAGTTCGCCGAAGCGGTTCTCAGGCGTGTGGCTCTGCAGACGCGTCTTTCCCGTTCCAGAACTGCCTGGTCCAGCCCCATACTTCTCTGTGCCTTTGCTGTCTCTGCTGCGCTCTTGTGATTCCCGTTGCTGATCTGCCATGATGTGCTCCCCCGTGCTGGTTTTGTAGTTGGATGGCACACCAGAGGGCGCTGTGGCCTCAGCAGTGCTGCGAACAAACATTGGCAGACTTCCCGTAAACTCTTGAAAGACCAAATGGCAAGCTCGACTACTGAAATCCTTTCTTCTCTTGCGACCGAACAGCAGAATCTCGCTTCCCAGGCGCTGGATACGAAATCGGCACTGGAAATCGCAACGATCATCAACAACGAAGATGCCAAGGTCGCGGGCACGGTGCGCAAGGCGCTGCCGCAAATCGCGCTCGCCATCGATGCCGTCACTGACGCGCTCGCGCGTGGCGGACGGCTGATCTATGTAGGCACTGGAACGAGCGGCCGCGTTGCCGCGCTCGATGCCTCTGAATGTCCTCCGACCTTTAGCACCGATCCGAAGCTGGTGCAGTTCGTAATTGCCGGAGGCGAGAGAGCTCTGGCGCACGCGACAGAGGCAAGCGAGGACTCCGTCAGACTCGGCGAGAAAGACATCGCGAAGCTCAGGCCAGGCAAGAAGGATGTGGTGATCGGGATAGCCGCCAGCGGACGCACTCCTTACACCATCGCCGCAGTCGAATA
>DASTZZ010000119.1 GCA_035764005.1 Terriglobales bacterium | reverse complement strand
AAAACCAACGGCAACCCCTTCCTGATAAGGGAAAAGCGCCGGCGCAAAAACAACATCGCTCGTGCTCACGGGAGAGGTGTCGCCCGCAGAGTTCAAAATCAGATCTTGACAGAGCCGTCGTGGTTATAGACAGGATGACAGCTCTGGGCGGAATTCCCAAAATAGTTCGCAATCCAAAGAACGCCGAAATTTGCTGAGGGTTGATGCTTTCCCGACTAGTCTTTTTCATCCTGCTCGCGGCTTTGGCCGTCGCCCAAACACAACCGAACCTCACCCTCCACGGCACCGTTAAAGGCGCACAAAACAATACCTACATCGAAGCCCCATTCACAGTTCCCGCGCACACACGCCGACTGACAATTACGTTCCACTACACCGGCAAAGAAGAGAAGACCACGCTCGATCTGGGTGTGGAAGATCCTCACGGATTCCGCGGCTGGAGCGGTGGCAACAAGAGCACATTCACGATCAGCGCTGACGACGCAACTCCTTCCTATCTTCCCGGCGAACTTATTCCCGGTGAATGGAAGCTGCTGATCGGCGTTCCCAACATCCGGCCACAAAGCACCGCGTCGTACGAAGCAGAAGTTTTCCTCGAGCCTCTCGACAGGCCGACAAACGATGCCTTCACCAATACACCGCTGCGCCAAGGCCCCGGATGGTATCGCGGCGACCTGCATATGCACACGGCTCATAGCGATGGACACTGCAAGAGCCATTCAGGAAAGCAGGTCCCCTGTCCGGTGTTTCTCACGCTAGATGCCGCGACAAAGCGTGGGCTCGATTTCATCGCCGTCACCGATCACAACACCACGTCGCACTATGACGCGCTTCGCGAACTGCAGCCATACTTCGATCAGTTGCTGCTGATCCCGGGGCGTGAGATCACAACCTTCGTAGGACACGCAAACATCTTCGGTATCACCCAGTTCGTCGATTTTCGTGAGGGCTCCACCGACATGAATGCTTTGTTCGAGCGTGCGAGCCGTCTCGGCGCACTCGTCTCGATCAATCATCCCGGCGCTCCAACCGGCGAAATCTGCATGGGTTGCGGATGGCAGGCGCCCACCGACATGCGCCTGGTAAACACAATCGAAGCCGTGAACGGCGGATCGGAAGAAGGGCCGTACTCCGGAATTCCATTCTGGGAAAAGCAGTTGAATGCCGGCTATCGAATTCCAGCAATCGGAGGCAGCGACAACCACGACGCTCAGCTTCCTCCCGACAGGCCCGGCTCCATTGGCAGTCCGACGACGGTTGTGTATGCAAACGATTTGTCGGTTGCATCGATTCTGGCCGGGATGCGCTCGGGTCGGGTGTTTGTCGATCTCACCGGCTCGAAAGATCGTCTGCTCGATTTCGCGGCGCGCGGGTCCGGGACTGAGACAGTGATGGGCGGAACAACGCAAGCGCGCTCGGGCGAAGTTTTGGAATTATCGGCGCGCGTAGTCGCGTGCAGCGGATCGAAGCTGCGAATTGTCGTAGACGGACGCGAAGATTCGTCGATTCCGCAGGCCGCTATTACTTCGGCGGATCAGACGCTCACAGCAAAGTGGACCAGCGATGGCAAGCGACACTGGCTGCGCGCCGACGTAGTTTCCGGTTCTGGGAAATTGGAAGTGCTGGGGAATCCGATTTACGTGAATTTCTGACGCGAGCTTCGATCCTTATGCCGTAGAGAAAACACAAGGTCCTTCGGCCAACAGCAGGCCTCAGGATGACACGGTGTTTAGAGCGAGAGTATGTGCAGTCACTCGCTAAAGCACAGGCTAAGCGCTGGCTAAGCAGCAGCATCCAGTCATAGCAAAATGGATGGGCGACAATCTCCAATGCCGTGTCATCCTGAGGCTGCCGTTGGCCGAAGGACCTTGTGTTTCGTTAGCTAACCAACATGCACATTCAACGATTCTGTTTCCGGCTGATTTCATCTTTCATCATCGTCATTCCCGCCTCCGGGCAGACAGCCTTCCACCCCGGCTCGCGCACAGTAATGGACGCCCACAACTGCTATCCCTACGGCGAGTGGTGGGACAACCGCATCGACCGCGCGCTCACGGCAAAGCCGCCGCTGGCGATTGAGCAAGACCCATATTGGTACGTCGATCCAAGCACCGGGAAGGGAAGATCGGTCGTTGCACATGGCGCGCCGCTGAGCGGCCACGAGCCGACGCTCGAGCACTACTTCTTCGATCGCGTACGTCCCATTATGGAACAAGCGCTGCGGGAAGGAAATCACGGCGACTGGCCGCTGATCACACTCAATCTAGACTTCAAGACGGAACAGCCGGACCATCTGGCTGCTGTATGGCAACTGCTGAACAAATATCGGAGCTGGATAACTACTGCTCTCAAATCGGGAGACGCGAGCAAAGTGGAGCCGCTCGACATCAAACCACTGCTGGTCTTGACCGGCGAGTCCGACGCACAGCAGGCCGTCTTCCACGACCAGGTTCCAGTCGGCGCGCGATTGCTTGTCTTCGGCGCCGTCCACACCAACAAGCGCGATCCCATGGCCGCACCGGAGGTGATTGAGCCTGAGCCAGCGTCGAACTATCGCCGCTGGTGGAACAATCCGTGGTCGGTGGTCGAGCGTGGCGGCCAAAACGAAGCTGGCGACTGGAGTAAAGAAGACGAGCTTCGACTGCGCGCGTTGGTCGAGCACGCGCATGAGCATGGCCTCTTTATCCGCTTCTACACCCTTGATGGTGCGACAAAAGAAGAACTTAGCTGCAATGGATGGTTTGCGAGCTACAACTTCGGATCACTCGATGCTGCACAACAAAGGTGGCAGGCCGCCGCTCGGGCAGGCGTTGATTTCATTGCTAGCGATCAATATGAAAAGCTGGCAAGCTTTCTGGCCTCAGACGGTGGTAAGATGCCCGGTTCCTTCCGAACGAACCTCACTCTGAGGAGGCAGTATGGCAACAGCAACTCCGCTGCAAGTCCACAACGTAGTCACTGAATTCTTAGCAACTCCAAGAAAACTTCTCATCGATGGCAAATGGGTCCAGTCTCATTCCGGCAAGACCTTCGATTCCATCGATCCTGCAACCGGCGAGGTCCTCGCCCGCGTCGCCGAAGGCGATAAGGCCGATATCGACCTCGCAGTAAAAGCCGCGCGGCGCGCGTTCGAATCCGGCCCGTGGTCGAAGATGAGCGCCAGCGAGCGCGGACGCATCATCTGGAAGATCGGCGATCTTCTCCAGGAGAATCTGGAAGAATTCGCCGAACTAGAAACCTTGGACAATGGCAAGCCGCTCAGTGTTGCGCGCGTTGCCGATGTTCCGCTCGCCGCTGATCTCTTCCATTACATGGCGGGATGGGCCACGAAGGTGGAAGGCAGCACAATTCCCGTTGCGGGACCGTTCCTTGCCTACACACGGCGCGAGCCGATCGGCGTGGTGGGACAAATCATTCCATGGAATTTCCCGCTGTTGATGGCCGCCTGGAAGCTTGGCCCTGCATTGGCGACCGGCTGCACGGTCGTCTTGAAACCGGCAGAGCAGACTCCACTTTCCGCGCTTCGTCTCGGGGAAATCGCTCTCGAAGCTGGATTGCCACCGGGCGTTCTCAACATCGTCACCGGATTCGGCGAGACCGCAGGCGCGGCGCTTGCTGCGCATCCGGATGTCGATAAGATCGCCTTTACAGGATCGACCGAGGTCGGCAAGCTGATCGTGCAAGCCGCTGCGGATAACCTGAAGAAGGTCACATTGGAGCTCGGCGGCAAGTCGCCAAACATCGTCTTCGACGATGCTGACGTGAAGCAGGCCACGGCTGGCGCTGCCAACGCTATTTTCTTCAATCACGGACAATGCTGCTGCGCTGGTTCGCGCCTATTTGTCGAAGACAAGATTTTCGACAGAGTCGTCGAAGGGGTGTCGGAGTCCGCAAAGAAGATTAAGGTTGGTCCGGGCATGAACGCCGACACCACGATGGGGCCGCTCGTCTCTGAAGAGCAGTTCCGTCGCGTCCGCGGCTACATGGAAGCTGGCTTGAATGAAGGCGCGAAGGCGGTAGTCGGCGGCAAGACAGTCGGCAATCGCGGATACTTCGTCGAGCCAACCGTGCTCGTCAACACAAAGCCCACAATGAAGGTCGTGCAAGAGGAAATCTTCGGACCGGTTGTGACCGCGATGCCATTCAAGAGCATCGACGAGATCGCCGCCGAAGCCAACAACACCACGTACGGTCTCGCAGCGGGCATCTGGACGAAGGACATCGCCAAAGCCCACTCACTCGCGAACAAGCTAAAAGCCGGAACGGTGTGGATCAACTGCTACAACGTCTTCGACGCCGCCATGCCGTTCGGCGGCTACAAGCAATCGGGCTGGGGACGCGAGATGGGCAAAGAAGCCCTCGAACTCTACACGGAGACGAAGGCGGTCTGCGTCCGCATCAACTGAAGTTGTCAGACGAGGTACACAGGCCGGGCAGGAGCCCGGCCTTTCTTCTTCCAGGAACGGCCAAGGCAGTCCCATAATTCCTTGCTCGAATGTGCTTTTCTGTGCCGACTGCCGAAGCACGAGTTTCGCTGTGAACAGCGTAAAAAACAGCGTACTGTTCGGAGTTTTGCTGTTTTCTGCCCATTCTTAGAAGATCTCGCAAAAAGAACAGCGAAGAACAGCGTAAGAACAGCGTAATTTCGGAGAGCAGGCGATGTGGCTGGAATTGCCGTGGTGTACATCAAGGTCACGCTCAAAACCGCAGCCGCAAGGCGAACAACAGCGTAAAAGCACGGAAGATTTTTCTTTACTGTAGGTGCCCACTTTTCCCAGCGGCAGGATCGAGTGAGGCTACTCGGCCCTAAGCGTCTGCATTGGATCGATGGCGGCGGCGCGCCGAGCAGGAATCCATGTTGCCAGAAGCGCCACTCCGATCAACAGCGCACAGGTTGCACTCAGTACCAGAGGATCGGTGGGCGATACGTCGTAAAGAAGATTGCGCACCAGGCGAGCGCCAAGCAATGCTCCAACCAGACCAATTGCGCATCCGAAGGCCACCCGCCGCATGGTCTGCATGGTAATCCAGGCTTTTACGTTTTGCGGCGGCGCTCCCAGCGCCAGACGCACCGCGATTTCCCCTTTGCGCGACGCAACCGCATAGGCTGCGACACCAAAGACTCCCAATGCCGCGAGGCAGATCGCCAAACCGGCGAAAATCGAGAGCAGCAACGTGAGGAACTGGCGCTGCCGCAGACTCTGCGCGACGTAGTAGCTCATCGGATGAATGCGAACCGGAATATCCTTGTCGATACTCTGGATCGCATTCTCCGCCGTTGCAGCAATACTGTCGGGATCTCCGGCGGTTCGCACCATCAGCACCATCGCGTTCTGCTGGTGTTGTTTCTCAGGAAAAAAGATTTCCGGATCAGTTTGGGAATCGAGCCCATACTGTTTCGTGTCCTCAGCTACGCCTACGATTTGCAGCAGGTCTCCTGTTTCGCCGCGACCGCCGAAATGAACTGTGTGTCCGACGGCATCTCCGGCCGGCCACCATTTGCGCGCGAATGCCTGGTTGATGACTGCGACGTGCGGCGAAGAATCCGCGTCCGTCGGCAGAAATGGACGTCCGGAGATCAGGCGAATGCCTGCGGTGCGGAAATAGTTTTCGTCGGCGATGTTGAAGTTCGCGTCCGGCAGATCGGCGTCGTTGGGATCAGTTCTTCCCGGAATGGAATAGAAATAATCGCCGCATTCTCCTGCGAGAGGAGGAGTGCAGATGTTCCCGACATCTGTAACGCCCGGCAGCGCACGCAATTTTTCTTCTGCGGCAGAGAAGAAGGCCAGACTGCTTTCCTTCGACTTGTATTTGTCGCCACTCAGAATGATGTCGAGAGCGAGTAGATGCCCGGGCTGGAAACCCGGGTCGACGGCGAGCGTCCTCCGCAGGCTCTGAACCAAGAGCCCAGATGCAGCAGCCAGCAGCAGCGTTATCGCAACTCCGCCGACGAGCAAAGCCGAGCGCACACGCTGTCGTCCGCGTCCCGCATAGGAAGAAGTGGAATGACTTCGCAATGCCTGTTCAGGCGCAACGCGCAGCGTTGCCCATCCCGGCAGCATGCCGCAAATCAGTGACACGCAGAGCGCCGCGACAAACGCAAATCCCAAAATGGGCCATTGGATCGCTGTTTCGTCCAAACGGGGAATGTTCGAAGGCCCGAGGCGCAGCAGGAAGGGCAAAGAGAAATATGCAATCGCTACTCCGCACACTCCTGCAAGCAATGCGAGCCAGATGCTCTCGCCGAGCGATTGTTGAAAGATGCGATATCCGCTGGCGCCGAGCGCGCTGCGAATCGCGAACTCGCGTTCGCGATCGGCGCCGCGGGTAAGCAGAAGGTTGCTGACGTTGGCGCAGCCCACGAGAAGCACGATCGCAACCGCGGCCATCAGCAGCCACAGAACGGGGCGAATCTGGGCGAAGTATTGATCGACCAGCTTTCTCGTTATTACGGAATGGCCTGCGTTCGTGGCCGGATACTCTGCCGCAAGCCTTGTAGCGATTCCCTCAAGCTCCGTTTTCGCAGCCGCGGCAGAGATGCCGGGTTTCGGCCGCGCTAAAACGCTGAGGCTTCCATGTGCCGTGCGATTGTTGAAGTTGGCATCGGCAGCTTCAGGCCCAAGCGGCACGTAGAAATCTTCGCTGCGCCCGAAGAAGAAATGGAAGCCCGCCGGCATCACTCCAATCACGGTGTAGAGCTTGCCGCTGAGTTCGATGGCTTTGCCGATAACAGCCGGATCGGCATGCAGCTCGTTCTGCCAGAATTTATGCCCGAGCACCACAACGGGAGCGGCTCCGGGGCGATCTTCGGAAAAACCAAACACTCGTCCGCTCTCCGGCGTAGCTCCGAGCACAGGAAAGAATTCGGATGTGACCTGCGCGCCTCGGGTAAGTGTGGTCCGGGTGCCGTCGAAGTAGTCGTAGTGCCGAAGGTCAAACGCGGCTAAACCTTCGAACGAATGCTGTTGCGCACGCCAGTCCTCGAAATTAGGCCAGGTGACGCTCATCTCGCCTGCCTTCTGCGATTCGCGGAAGACGAGGAGTTGCTCAGGATGAGCAAACGGCAAACTGTTCAGCAGCACCGCGTGGATCACGCTGTACATCGCCGTGGTTGCACCCATGCCCAGAGCCAGCGTGAGCACTGCAGTCGCGGTAAATCCCAAAGATTTGATCAGACGGCGTAACGAGTACCGGAGGTCTTGAATAAAGGACATAGAAGAGCTAGCGCCCTGGTTTCAATGGCAGTTTTGCGGCCAGCTCAGGGTTCGCCAAGTAGTTGAGGAGCAACCTTCTTTAGAAGACATACGCGAGATACTTTCTCAAAATCGCAATCACTGTTCGAAAGCGAACATCCCGATTCGCCCCAGTTCATCTCTCGGGAGTCACTCGTAGCGCAGCGCGACTAAAGGATCAACTTTAGTGGCTCGTCGAGCCGGAACCAGGCAAGCGGCGACTCCTACCATGACAAGCACAGCCAGCACTCCAGCGAAGGTTAGCGGATCGCGCGCCGAGACTCCCCAAATCTGGCTTTGAACAAAGCGCGTGAGCGCCAGGCTGACGACTTCGCCGATGATGATACCCATGGCGATGATCAGCAATCCTTTTCTCAGCACCATGCGTAGAACGGATCCTTGCTGTGCCCCGAGAGCCATGCGGATTCCGATCTCGTGCGTTTGCAGGCTCACCGAATAAGCCATCACGCTGAACACTCCAATTGCGACGAGCGCCAAACCGATCCCTGCAAAGACCCCAAAGAGGATGAGTCCGAAGCGAGGCTGCGAGTACGAAAACTGTTCGAGGTAGCCTTCCAGCGTTCCGGTGAGTGTCAGCGCGACTCCGCGATCGACCGACCAGATCTCACGCCTGACATTCAACAGCATCGACATCGGTTCGACTGCAGTTCGCACCAGCACGCCGCGCTGGAATGCACCGGAGACGCTGTAAGGCATGAACGCTTCCGGCTGCGGAGCTTCCTGCAAGCCGCGATTTTTCACGTCCGCAACTACGCCGATAATTTCGAAATATGCATCCTTCGGAGATTCGGGAACGGTATCGAGCAGGTTGAACTTGATGGACTTGCCAATCGGATCGTCAGTGCCAAAAAAGCTGCGCACCAGCGTCTGATTGACGACGATCACATGACGGGCGGAGACAACGTCAGATTCGGAGAGCAAGCGTCCTCGCACAAGCCTGATTCCTAGAGTAGGAAAGTATCCTTCGCTGCAGAGCTGGAAGATCGAACGCCATGCTTCCGCATGACTCTTGCCGGGAACGGTCACTTCACTTAGAATGCCGCCATAAGGAGGAAGCGTGCTGGTCTCGGTCGCAGCAACGACTCCAGGCAGCGCGGTAATTTTGTCGAGAACCTGACGGAAGAAAATCGCCTTCTGTTCCGCCTTGTCGTAACGCCCTTTCGGCAGGGGCGTGCGCGCCACAAGGATGTGATCGGGCGTGAGTCCCAGATCCACATGCTGCAGCGCGAACAGGCTGCGCATCATCAGTCCGGCGCCGACCAGCAGGACGATGGAAAGCGCGACTTGCGAGACCACCAGCCCAGAACGGAACTTGCCGTGACGAAATGGGCCTTGCGTGCCTTTGCCTGTGTCTTTCAGGCGATTATGCAGTTCGCCGCGAACAGAATGAAACGCCGGAGCCAGTCCGCATAGCAGAGTTGTGACTGCCGTGACTCCCACCGAAAACAACAGCACACGGGCGTTCAGAGTAATCACGGTTTCAGCCGGTATGAGATCAGGAGGCAATGCGGCGAGCACGCCTTTGATTCCGCCATAGGCGAACAGAGAGCCAGCCAAACATCCGAGCGCAGCCAGGATGAAGCTCTCGACCATCAACTGCATCACAAGCCGCGCGCGGCTCGCTCCCATCGAGGCGCGAATTGCGATCTCTTTTTCTCGTGCGGTAGCTCGCGCCAGCAGCAGGTTCGCAACATTGCTGCACGCGATCAGCAGCAGCATGCTTACGGCTGCCATCAGAGCAAAGAGCATGACGCGAAACTGTCCAACCACCTGATCGGCGAGCGACATAACTTTAATGCTGAAATTCGCCGGATAATCCTTGCGATAGACAGTCGAGAGTCGGCGGGCTACCACATCCAGATCGCTGGCCGCTGCCTTAAGACTTACGCCAGGCTTGAGCCGGCCCAGCAGCCAGACGCGATTGAACGGAGAGGTATCGTTGCGGGCTAGAGTCAGCGGCAACCAAAAATCATCAGCGCCGAAAAGAAAGCGCGGCGGCATGATGCCAACCAGCGTCACCTGCTTGCCATTCAACTCCAGAGTGCTGTTGATGATCGTAGGATCGCCGTTGAAATCCTTCTGCCACACGCGATAACTCATCACCGCAACCGGAGGCGCGTCGGGGCGCGCATCGTCTGGCACCAAGATTCTTCCGAGCAAGGGCTGTATACCGAGGAATTCGAACGCATCGCCTGTGACCTGGCCGCCGCTGTATTGCCTTGTACCCTCTTTGTCGGTGTAGAGAACATCTTCTCCGTTGTTGGCAATCAGTCCTTCCCATACATGGTTCTGTTCCTTGTAGTCCATGTACTCGGCGTAGAAGAAGCCACCGCGGCCATCCTGATCGGATCGAGTGTTGTCGTGAATGAAGAACATCGCCAGACGATCGGGATTCTTGTAGGGGAATGGCTCGAGAAGAACGTTGTCGAGGACACTAAAGATGACAGTGGTCGCTCCGATGCCAAGTGCGAGCGCCAATACCGCCAGGAATGCAAAGCCGCGATCCTTCCGCAGGCTTCGGAGGCCGTACCGCAGGTCCTGCCAGAACCAATTCAGTCTTTCCATTCTTCCGCCTCCCGAACGAAGTTCGCGCACCTTCGTTACGAGCTATAGACGGTAGAACGGGAGGAAAGTGTCTGGAGTTTTAGAAAGTTTTGAGCATTGGGACGAGTGCCTATTTCCTGATGCGCTGAAGGAAGTGCCTGTCGAGTTCCGGAGTAGTCCGGAAGGAAGTTTCGTTTATCAGACGCGTGTATGCAGCATGAGCGTTCATCAAGCCCTTTTCGTGAGCTGCCAACAAAACGCCCAACGTGCCGGTGGTTGCGAGGCCGCGTCGCTGCGCTTCAAGACGCCCACGTCGCTCGTCGATTAGGAGAACATCGGCGTGTTCTTCCTTGCAAGAAGAATTGCATCTCGCTCCCCAGGGTCGAGAGCGTCAAGCGCAGGATCAGAGCTGGAAGATGTCCTCCTGATATCGATCCAAGTCGGCAAGGATAAAAGCCAACTTTTGACAGAGCCGGGAGAGGATGGATGATCTAGCTCATGGAGGACGGCTTCTGGGATCAGCGCTCGCTGATAGAGGCTTGGAAGGAGAGAATCACAGGCGATTTGGACAAGATAGTTAATGGGTGAAGTATCGGCAACGACGATCACCCTCAGATGAGACCTTTGCTTTCAAGTTGTCGGAGAGTATTCTCATCCGCCTTCAAGTCTTCCAGTCCGTAGGCGTGCTCGTGAACATCACGAGCCTTCAGGAACCCGTCGAATTGAAGCCGAGACATTCCCAATAGTTGGCTTCCCTGGTAGTGCGAAAGAACTCCGGAACGATAGCCTTCGATTACTAACCGCTCAAGCGCCTCGCGTCCCGGATCGGCGTGCTCAGCCACATCGTCGGGCAGAATGACCTTGATTTCCATGTGGTGAGAATAGCATTCTGCGTTCGAAGCCGCCTATTGTGCTTTGCTGTCCTTTTCACGCCTGGGAGGCTTCTGTCGGGCACCGTGCCAGAAGTGGAGTATGTCAATCCATTCCGATTCCTCGTGAACGCGGTAGTAAATGGTGATTGGAGTGTGCGCAAGTTGCCGAATCCCTGGACGGTCAGACACACGACTTCCGATGTATGGGAATTTCTTTAGAATTTCCAGATGATCGAGAAGAGCATTCCCAAAGCGTTCCGCCGAATCCGGAAACATCGCCCAGGAATACGAAAGGATTTCTTCAAAGTCAATTAGCGCTGCTTTTGTGAGGCGAACTTGGAAAGCCACTGGGGAATCATCTTTCGAACGTCATCAGCAGCAACAGTACGACCCGCGTCTGCATCCTGCACACCGCGATCAATCGCAGCCAAGGTCTGATCGTCCACGTTAACCTCGTCGGTGGCCGGGAGGTGCATCTGAAGGTCGCTCATACAATGCAGAATAGCTTTGGCTGAGTCGCCACACAAGCCAAATCCACAGTAGGCGGTTCTTGTGGCCCGAACTCCCTCTTGCATTGCAGCCACTTACGGACCAACATGAACGCCGGCCTGGAGATTTGCGTATTTCCTGTTAATTAAACCCGAGTTGTCACGTCTTCGGAATGCACGGAAACTGCCTGTCGGGTACCCCGAACGGCAGGACGGGCAGAGGAGATGGGCACGTGGAGGCAGTATTGCCAGCGGCTATTGATCGAGACATACCGAGGCCGGCGCAGACCGGTCCCACCGTGCTGGAACGGGTGTCGCTCGAGCGCGTGTTCGTGGAACACAAAGAACGCGTCTTTCGCGCGGCATATCGCGTTACCGGCAGCGTCAGCGATTCGGAAGACGTGGTGCAAAGCGTCTTCCTGAAGCTCGCACGGCGCGAACTTGGAGAGATGGGCGATGACATCCAGAACATCGGCGGATACCTGCATCGAGCCGCAGTAAATGCAGCGCTCGATCTCATACGCGCCCGGCGCGACGCGCAGAACATGCCGCTGGAGGACGCCGAGATTTCGCGTCCGCTGGAGTTGTCGTCGCGCGCTGAAGGGGAGTACAGTCCGCTGGAGCTGAGGCGCTGGTTGCGCCAAGCCGTTCCCAAATTAGGAACACGACCGGCGGAGATGTTCGTCCTCCGCTACATTGAAGGACGCGACAACAGCGAGATCGCCAAAATGATGAAGACCTCGCGCGCGACCGTAGCCGTCACTCTCCATCGCACACGCTCTCTGCTCAAGAAGGACTTCCGTGCCTATATGGAAGGCAACAAATGAAGGGCATTCATAACAATCCGGACTACATACTCGATAAAGCCATCGACGCCGTTCGCGCCGATCAGGCCGATCCTCAGGCGGAGCAGGCCGCGACGACCAATGCTTGGCAGCGCATCAGCCACGCTATTGGCGTCGAAGCAACGCTCGCTCCGCTCAACCGCATTGAAGGCTGCGCAGACGTGCTGCGTCTGCTGCCTGACTACGAAGCTCACAAACTTTCGCCTGCTCGCGCGATGCTAGTCTCAGACCATCTACGCGAGTGCGCCACCTGCCGCGTACAAGCCAAGCTCGATAAGACTGCGGACAGCATTCTGCCGTGGCGCGCGAATTCCGTGGCGCGTCCGCAGCGCTGGAGTTTTGGACATTACGCTCTCGCTGCAAGTCTGGTGATCGCTGCAGTTCTGGGCGTGACGATCGGACGCAGCGGGTTGCTGGCTCCTTCGGGATATCGCGCCGCGCTGGAATCAGTACAAGGGACTCTCTATCGCGTGGATGCCGGCGGTGAACACCGCGCCCAGCCGGGCGATCAGTTCAGCGAAGGCGAAACCGTGCGCACCGCTTCGGGATCTCGGGCCATGCTGCGCCTGCGCGATGGCTCGCTCGTCGAGATGAACGGACGCAGCGAACTGTATGTCTCTGTCGGCTGGCGGAATACGAGTATCAATTTGGGGCGTGGCGCCGTGATCGTTCAGGCTGCGCATCGAAGCCGCGGCCATCTCTATGTCCAGACTGCCGATGCACGTGTAGCTGTAACCGGCACGATCTTTTCGGTTAACTCCGGAATCAAAGGTTCGCGGGTATCGGTGATCGAAGGCACGGTGCGCGTCGCCCAGGCAAGTGGCGACTCGGTTCTGCACGCCGGCGATCAGGTCGCAACCAACGTCAGCATGGGCGAAGTCCCGGTTAAGCAAGAGATCGCGTGGAGCGAGAACCGCGACAAATATCTTGCGCTTCTGGCCGAATTCTCGAAGCTACAGAAGAACATCGAACGCATCAAGCTGCCAGATCTTCGTTATGACAGCCGCCTGCTCCGAGTGGTTCCTCAAGACAGTGTTATTTATGCCGGCGTTCCCAATTACGGAGAGGCGCTGGCGCAAGCCAATCAGCTCTTCCAGCAGCAGTTATCGCAAAGCCGGATTTTGCGCGATTGGTGGAATCAGCAAGGACCAGGCCGCACTAACGGCGGTGTTGACTTTAATCGGACAATCGAGACCATTCACAACCTGAGCCAGTATGTCGGCAAGGAGATTGTCTTCAGCTGCACCGGCGGACCAGGACATGACGGCGCGCCTCTGGTTGTAGCTGAGATCGCGCGTCCAGGATTACGCGAGTTCCTCGAAAGTCAAATTCAGCAGGGCAAAGCCGACGATTTGCACCTGCTCTCTCCAGAGAATCTTGGAACTGTGGGCGGGGCTCAGAATCGCGGTCTCTACGTTCTGATCACGCCTGAGTTCGTTGCCGCTTCGCCGCAGCTTTCGGCGTTGGTAGCTCTGAAGAATCGGTGGTCTTCAACTTTAGGCTCGGGATTTGCCGAGTCTGATTTCGGGAAGCGCATTGCTTCTGAGTATGCCTCCGGCGCTGGCTTACTGGTGGCGGTGAATCTTGAGCAGATCGCGACGTATCATCCGCAGCAGCCAGAGCAAGCTGCACGTCATGAACGGATGCTCGAGAGCAGCGGTTTCGCAAATGTGAAGTACCTGATCGCGCAGCGCAAAGACTACGACGGTAAGGCTTCGAACACAGCCGAGCTTAGCTTCAATGGTCCGCGCACTGGAATTGCGTCGTGGCTCGCAGCTCCGGCCCCAATCGGCGCGCTCGATTTCATCACGCCCAATGCTTCGGCTGTAGGTGCGTTTGTATCGAAGAGTCCGGCGCTGATGCTCGACGACGTTTTTTCACTCGCCACTCGGGCCGATTCCAATGCCGCGGCCTCGATAGCTAAGGAGCAGGCGGAACTCAATCTTGATTTGCGCAACGACTTAGCTGCGTCGCTCGGAGGTGAAGCTGCAATGGCGCTCGATGGTCCATTGCTCCCGACACCTTCGTGGAAGCTGATCGTCGAGGTCTATGATCCGAGCCGGTTGCAGTACAGCATCGGGAAACTCGTCGATGCGGTGAACCGCAGCGCGGCCGAGAACAATCGTCCTGGATTGAAAGTGGATCAGGAAGATGTTGGCGGAAGAACCTTCTACACCATCCGCTCGCAGGATCCAGTGATGCAGGTTGAAATACATTACACATTCGCTGACGGCTATCTGGTCGCCGCCGCAAGCCAGGCGCTGGTCGAGGAATCACTTCGGACGCGCAGCAAGGGCGACAGCATCTCGCGTTCTGATAAGTTCCGCGCGATGTTTCCGGTTGATCAGCACGCGAATGTCTCTGGGCTCATTTACCAAAATCTCGCTCCAGTCGTCGCGCCTCTCAGAGGCCAACTGCCGGCATCGCAATTGCAATCGATCCAGACTCTGGTGGCAAACAGCGAGCCATCGGTGATCTGCGCGTACGGCGATGAGAACCAGATTGAGCTGGCGAGCACGAGCAAGACGTTGGGAATCGACCTGAAGACGCTCACGATCTCGGCGCTGCTCGATCAGTTGAAATCGGGAACTCCGAAAGCTCAGACTCCGTAAAGGACAGCAATGACGCCAGTCATCGAATTCGACAGCCTGGAAGTTCGCTTCGGCGCGCGCGCAGTACTCAAGCAGCTCCGAGGCGAGCTTCGCGGGCGCTGCATTGGCTTGCTCGGTCCCAACGGGTCGGGCAAGTCAACGCTGCTGAACACGCTGCTCGGCTTCTATCCGCCGGCGCAAGGCACAGCACGCATCTTCGGCAAAGATATCGGCGTACACAGCCGCGAGCTGCGCGGACTGATCGGCTACATGCCGGAGAGCGACGCCTTTATCTCCAACATGACAGGCGTGCACTTCGTCCGCTACATGGCGGAACTTTCGGGAGTGCCGTCGGCGCAAGCACTGGAACGTGCTCACGAAGCGCTCTTCTATGTCGGACTCGGCGAAGTTCGCTATCGCAAAGTGGGAACATACTCGCTCGGCATGAAGCAGCTTGCGAAGCTGGCGCAGGCGATTGCGCATGGCCCCAAATTGGTATTCCTCGACGAACCGACCAATGGCCTCGATCCGCCGGCGCGCACGCGCATGATTCAGCTCATTCGCGAGATTCGCGATTCCGGAGACATGCACGTCGTGATCTCGTCGCATCTGTTACGCGATGTGGATGAGTGCTGCGATGAAGTCATCATTCTCCGGAATGGGAACATCGCCGGCATTTGCAACATAGAAGAAGAGCGGCGGCTGAATCGCAAGTTTCTCGAACTCGAAACGCATGGCGAAGATAACTCATTCGCCGACGCCGTCCAGCAACTTGGCTGCGAGTGCGCGCTGTTCGGAAAGGGAAGGATGAAGGTTGTGCTGCCGGAATCGATCGAGATTCGTGAGCTCTACAAGATCGCCGCGCAGCGAGAGGTGCAAATCCGCCGTATGAACTATCGTCGCGACTCGCTCGAAGACATCTTCCTCAAAGCCATGGAAGAAGTGGGGGCACGCAATGGCAGTCTATAAGCGCAGCTACAAGCCTTATGAAGGCCGCATAACTTCGGACCGCTGGCGCTTTCTCGTGCTCACACGTTACGGGTTCTCCGGCTTGTTCGATTCGCGCCTGTTCACCGGCGCGTTCGTGCTCAGCTTTGTGCCATTCCTCATCGGGTTCACCGCGGTTTACATGGCGCACAGCTCTGCGCTGCAGACAATGCTGCAGATGCGCGGGCCGAGTCCGCTGGCAATGAACAGTTTCTTCTTTTTGGCATTCCTGGGCTTTCACGCTTGGATTTCATTCCTGCTCACCACTTGGCAGGGACCGCAACTGGTAGCGTCAGACTTGGCAAATAATGCGCTGCCGCTGATTCTGGGACGGCCCATCTCGCGAGCAGAATATGTGCTCGGCAAATTTCTGGTGATTGCGACGTTGCTCTCAATAATCACCTGGGTACCGATGCTGATCCTGTTTTTCTTGAACGCTGGGTTAGAAGGCAACGGATGGTTATGGTCACATCTGTGGCTCGGTGGTGCGATTTTCCTCGCGTCCTGGATGTGGATTGCCATTGTAGGCCTGGTAGCGCTTGCTGCCTCGGCGTGGCTCAAATGGCGTGTGGCGGCGAGCGCCGTGATGCTGGCGTTCTTCTTTGTGGGACCAGGATTTGGCGCCGCGATCAATGCCACCTTGCACACGAGCTGGGGACACATATTCGACATCCTGTACGCCGTGAAGCTGATTTGGGTCGGCCTGTTCCGAGTACCCATCTCGACAGCACACGATTTGGATATGTTGGGTATTCCGGTATGGGCTGCTTGGTGCACCGTCGCAGCAACCTGCGGACTCTCCCTGCTTCTTCTGAATCGGCGGTTGAAAGCGCGCGAGGTGGTGCGAGGATGAGCGCGGTTTTAGGGGACAGGGAGCAGGTTACAGGGAACAGGGAACAGCCGGAGTCCATCGTGTCCACTGCGTCCATTTCGTCCACGAAAGCCGCCTGCGTGGAGAACCGCATCCTGCTGCAGAACGTTTCCAAGTTTTATGGCGAAGTTCTCGGTGTAAATCGCGTGAATCTGTCGATTCCGACTGGTGTCACGGGATTGGTTGGCCCAAACGGCTCGGGCAAGACCACGTTAATGAATTTGATTACGGGCCTGATTCGTCCGACGCAGGGCCGCGTTTCCGTTCTGGGAATGTCGCCGGATCGGCCGGAAGAGCTTTTTCGAAAGGTCGGCTATTGCGCGCAGTTCGATTCATTCCCGAAAGGGGTCACCGGATTTTCGTTCGTGTATAACACGCTCCGCCTGCACGGACTCGACGATCACGAATCCGTGCGTTTGACGCTCGAAGCTTTGGAACGCGTGAGCATGACCGAAGCCGCGAATCGCAAAGTTGCCGGATATAGCAAAGGCATGCGTCAGAGGATTCGATTAGCACAGGCAATCGCGCATCATCCGACGGTGCTCATTCTTGATGAGCCGCTGAATGGCCTGGATCCGATGGCGCGCGCCGAATCGCTGGAGCTCTTTCAGGCGCTTGGCAAAGAAGGGCTGTACGTGATCATCTCCAGCCACATTCTTCACGAAGTCGACAAGATGTCGGATCAGGTAATCCTCATGAGCAGCGGATACGTGGTTGCCGAAGGACAGATTCACGCTGTGCGCACTGAAGTGAAAGAACACCCAATGCAGATTCTCGTGCGCTGCTCTGACCCGAATTTGCTGGCCTCACGAGTCTTCGCGCAGGATCATGTAGTCGAAGCCAAGCTCGTGGACGACGGCAAAGGCGTGCTCGTCCGCACGCGCGACGCCGACGCTTTCTATCTGCTGCTGAACCAGCTCGTCGTAAAAGACAACATCTCGCTAGAAACCGTCGCGCCAGCTGATGACGACGTGAATTCGGTCTATCAGTACCTGATCGGATCGGAGAACAAGACGATATGAGCCGCCTTGCTCAACTCCGCAAGAGTTTTTCCGAGCAGCCGTGGGAGCTTTGGACGCGCCAGATCGCCGCGATCCTTCGCATGGATCTGCGCAAGAACTTCTTCTCGCGTCGCGGCATCTGGATTTATCTGCTTGCGTTCGCTCCAGTGGTGATCATCGCGCTGCATGCGATCATCGACCGTGCCGATCCCAATCAGATACACACCGATACGGAAGTGTTGGCAGGCATCTTCCAGTTCTTCTATCTGCGCTTTGGAATCTTCTTCGGATGCCTCGGTATCTTCACGTGGTTGTTTCGCGGCGAGGTGATCGAGAAGAGTTTGCATTACTACTTTCTCGCTCCCGTCAAAAGAGAAGTGCTGCTGCTGGGCAAGTTCCTCGGCGGCGTGGTCACGTCGGTAACACTCTTTGGCTTGGGAGTGCTGGCGAGCTTCTCCGTGATGTATGCCCATTTTGGTCCTGCGGGGCAGTTCTACGTTTTCAGCGGTCCCGGAATGGGACAGCTTCTCGCCTACCTGGGCATCACTGCACTCGCCTGCATCGGTTATGGTTCGATTTTCCTGATGCTCAGCCTGCTGATTAAGAACCCGATCATTCCCGCGGCAATCGTTCTGGGATGGGAGACCTTCAGCCCGGTTCTGCCGTCGCTGGTGCAGCGTTTCAGCGTGACCTATTACCTGAAGCAGCTGTGCCCAGTGTCGATCCCGGCTGATGGACTGCTAGCGCTGTTCACGGTTGTGAGCGAACCAGTCAGCACATTCGCGGCGGTTCTTGGGCCTATCGTGCTCGCCACTCTGGTCCTTGTGCTCGCCTGCAAGTTCGTCCGCCGCTTCCAAATCAGCTACGCCGCGGACTGAGCGTCGGCCGACCTCTGCTATACTCAAAACACCGGAATCGCGCTAAAACGTGCGATTCCCCTGCCTTTTAAGCACGTCGGGGAGTGGCTCAGCCTGGTAGAGCACCTGGTTCGGGACCAGGGGGTCGGAGGTTCAAATCCTCTCTCCCCGACCAAACTATCCTAGAATCAGCGACTTACAAATGCGCGAAATAGCCGCTGAACCCCTTGTCTCGCACCAGGTGCTCTGGTCTTCAGAGGCCATGGTCGATGGTTTCTCTTTCAAAACAGGAGGCTTAACATCGCAATCCGTGCAATTCTGAGCACAACCTTCACTCCTTTATTTATCAATGAGTTCCCGATGCCGCAGTCCAAGGGTTTACACAGAAGGGTTTACATTCTTTCGCAAAGTGCTCTTCTAGATAATCCTCTCACTCTTTCGGTTGACTCTGACGTGCCTCCCGTTTTGGGAAGAATCGATATAAGCCTAGTGGGTAGCGATCTCTGAGAAACTCCGCACGTGTGACCCACGTCACAGCCGCAGCGTCGGGGTGGCCTTGTAGAATATGTATGACGTGAAGATCGTCCGCCAACTCGCAAGCCTTCTGCTGCTGATCATTTTGCTTGGTTTTCCGGCAATGGCGTGTCTGATACCGGGCGCTGAAATGACCGAAGCAGAGCGAGACTGCTGCAAGCACATGGCGCAGCAGTGCGGCTCGATGAACATGCCGTCGTCGCATTCGTGCTGCCGAAAGGAAGTCAGCAGCCCGGATTCGATGTTGGGCGCCACGTTTGCGCAACTGATGGTGCCGGCTTTGAGCGGTGCCGTTCTTAGCGAACTGCCGCAGCCGCTTGTTATCAAGTCACAATTTTCTTCGTTCGAGTTACACCCGCCGCCTGAGAGTCCCCCAAGCACGTCTTCCATTCTGAGAGTCTAGTCCGGCTTTCGTCTGTTCCGGCATACGTGGTCGTGTGCCTCTCCTAGCTGTCTGTTCACGGAGGAACGATGAAAGCCATTTTTGTTTGCCTGCTTTGTCTCCCGTCCGTCATGGCTATTGCCGCGGACGACCCGTATCAAACTGCACTTGCCACATTGCCGCAAGAGCATTCGCACGCAAGCTCGAACGTGCTGCCGATCACTCTCGATGAAGCCGAGAAGATCGCGTTGCAAGCGAATCCCGACATTCGCGTCGCTGCCCGGAAGGTCGGGATTGCGGAAGCCCACGTCTCTGGAGCTGGCGCCCTTGATGATCCCTCTGTGATGTATCGCGGATGGCAGGTCCCGCTCACGAAGCCATGGGATTATAACGCGGCAATGAACATGTTCATGGTCGGCCAGGCATTTCCCGGACCGGGAAAGCGGGCGCTGCGCTCGCAAGTGGCGACAGATGCAATCAGCGTCGCGAAGGCGGAACTTGAAGCCAAGAAGCGCGAGATATCAGCTGCGGTTCGCAAGGCTTTTTACGACCTACTTCGCAGTGCTGATGAGCTGAGAGTGCACGATGAGCAGGTCGGCATTGCACGGCAGGCTTTCGAGGCGGCGCGAATTAAATATTCGGTCGGCAAGGTGCCGCAACAAGATGTTCTGAAGGCGCAGGTCGCATTGACCAAATTGATCGAGCACCTCGTGATGCTCGAACAAGATGCTGACTTAAGCCGAACAACGCTGAATACGCTGCTCGGGCGCAGCCCTGACACGCCGCTCGAAGTGTCGGGCCAACATATGATTCCTGCCCAGATCCCCAAGCTCGCTGAGCTGACGCAGCTCGCGGTCCAGAGCCGTCCGGAATTGATGGCTTCTGCGGCAAGCATCAAGCAGGCGCGGGACGAAGTCGCGCTTGCGCGAAGGCAATACACGCCCGACTTTTCGGCCAATGTTGGGTACATGCTCACGCCGAGCGGTTCGCAATTCCGCAACAACTACATGATTGAAGGCTCGATGACGTTGCCCTGGCTCAATCGCCGCAAACACCAGTCGGAGATCAACGAAGCAAACGCCACAGTTGAAGAACGTCAGTCGGAATTCGATGCCATGCGTTTGACGGTGTTCCAGCAGATCCAGGAGGCCGTTGTACGGGCAAATTCCGCGAAGCGCCTGGTTGATCTTTATCTAAAGTCGCTTCGGCCCCAATCGGAAGCTACGCTTCGCTCCACTGTCATTGCCTACGAGAACGACCGCACCGACATTCTCAATCTACTCGACAGCCAGAACACCACTCTGGACGTTGACTATGCATATTTCCGTGCTCTCGCCGATTTCGAGCAGCGAATGGCGGAACTGGAATTGGCAGTTGGTGCTCCCGTGCCACGATCAGAGGGACTTGCGACGGCCTTACCGGAGGTGACGCGATGAACTACCGTAAGGCTTTTTTCGCAACCGCGTTTGTCGCAATCGCATTGGCGATTGTCCTCGCTTATTTCCTGCGGCAGCCACATGCAATGCCGTCACAAGCATCAAGAGCCGCTATGCGAGAGACATCGGCCGCTTCTCCTGGAACAGCATCGCAGCAAACGGAGATTGCGCCCAAGTTGTCCCCGGTACAGCTTTCTCCCGAACGACTCCAGCGCATCGGTGTGAAGTTCGGCGAGGTTAAGCGCCAACCTGTACAAGACGAGATTTGGGTTACAGGTAATGTTGACCTAAATGAAGAGCGGCTCGCGTATGTGCAGACGCGATTTCCCGGCTGGATTCAGAAAGTGTTTGCCGATGCGACATACCAGTACGTTCGCAAAGGCCAGCCCTTATTCACCATCTACAGCCAAGACCTCGTGAGCACCGAGCAGGAATTCCTGCTTGCGCTGAAGAACCACCAGACGCTTCCGAAGACCCAATCAGGCACAGCATCCCAAGAAGCCGACTGGCTGCTCGATGCGGCACGACAGCGCCTTCGGCAGTGGAACGTACCAAATAA
>DASTZZ010000118.1 GCA_035764005.1 Terriglobales bacterium | reverse complement strand
ACCGCAAAGCAGAATCTTCCGCAATGGACTGAGCCCATAACTCCTCAACAGTTCTCCTCTGCGTTGCTCAGTCATGATCCGTTCGAGCGAACTCCGGACAGGATCGTTCACGATCATCTCGCTCAAAGAGACCGTGGGCTCAAAAAGCTCTATAAGTAAAGTACCCTTCTCCTTGTCGCGCGGCAGGTCAACACCGGATCGACGAAGGATTGTGAGAGTTTCGGCCTTGGCTGCTGTGGTGCTATTGCTGAAAATCCGCTCTAAGTCATCGGCGAGTTGATGATGCCGTTTGCGGCGTTCTTCGCTAATGTATTCACCTAAAGTCGCGCTAAACTGCCGGGCGTCGCCTTGTGCGTGTGCCATGACAAGCTTGCGTATCGCATTAGTAGCGGTCATGGTTTGGTCCCTCGTGCTTCGTTGTTTGGAAGGCATGTATCGCTCCAGCTTAGCAGCGAGCCGAACGTCGCTGTGATTGCAGCATAAGCAGCGCAGATTCAGCCAGATAAAAAGCTGGGCAGGTCGCGAGCAGCGTCGAATGGGAATCATTGGGATTATGCTCGGGCGCTGTACGCCACAACAGATCGATAAGGCTGAAGCCCTCGTCCCTGCTTGACAGGAGTCAAAAGTCAGCCCCAGTCGTCACTCCTATTTCCAGCCCATGCCTTTCAGTTCGACCAGCATGCTGCGAAGCGCCAGAGCAATCTGCTTCTCGTACTCATCATCGACCAGATCTTCTTCGTCTTCGTCATCCTCGTGATCGAGAAGGGCATGAGCTCCCTTTCAGGAGAGAACGCAGAGAGGCTTTCTCGCCCGCCAAAAATGCGGGCGCGGCTTCCGCTCTCCATCCCTGCGGACCAGTTCCGAGACTGTTACGAAACTCTTTGCTCAAACCCATCTCGTCGCTGGTCCAACTTCCGGTTTGGCGACCAACCGGGCAGAATTCAAAACGCACGGCAAGGAGGCTCATCTCAATAAGTGACTTGCCCTGAAGTCGTCATTTGATGACGGGAATTGATTTCCGTGCTCTTGACAGCCAATAGTCGAATGTCTACCATCGCTCTCCATCGAGAGTTGAACGTCTTCTATGACTAAAAAGCAGGCACAACAACGGGCGAATCTGCTGCAGGGCACGTTGGACATGCTGGTCTTGCGAACGCTTCTTTATGGGCCGGCACATGGCCATCAGATTGGCAAACATATTCAGCGGACCACGAACGATTTCCTGCAGACGCAGCATGGCTCTCTCTATCCGGCACTCCATCGCTTAGAGGAGCGAGGCTGGGTCACTTCGAAATGGGAGATGGCTCCAGATCGCAACCGGGAGTTCAAGTATTACCGGCTCACGGGAGTCGGCAGAAAACAGCTTGTTGTCGAGGAATCGCAATGGAAGCAGATGGCGGAAGCTGTGGCGCGAGTTATGTGGCCTGCCGCTGAAGAGAGCTGAGATGAGATGGTGGCAGAGCTGGAAAGGAACCGCGAAACGGGATGCTGACCTCGAGCGGGAGCTTCTCTCCGACCTGGAATTGGAAGAGGAAGAGCAGCGGGAGCGTGGGCTGTCTGTGAAAGAGGCTCGTTCTGCAGCACAGCGCGCCTTCGGCAACACGACGCTGATTCGCGAGCAGACGCGCGCGGCCTGGAGCCGGGTCTGGTTGGAGCAGATGGTGCGCGACGTGAAATATGGCACGCGTACGCTACTGCGCTCGCCCGAATTTGCTATCGTCTCCGTGCTGGTGATGGCGCTGGGCATCGGCGCGACTACATCGCTCTTCACCATGGTGCGTGCAGTGCTGTTGCGGCCGTTGCCGTTTCGCGATTCGAGCAAACTGGTAATGCTCTATGAGCATTATCGCCAGAACAAAGGCGGCGACGGATTCGATGCAGTTGCGCCAGGCGACTATCGCGACTGGCGCAGCCAGACTCACGGCTTTGAAGACATGGCGGCGATGCGCGGCATGGAGGCATCCTCTCCGGTGTGCATTCCGAACTGCCAGAAGTCGTGCAGAGCGCGGGCGGCTCGGCCAATCTCTTTCCACTTCTCGGTGTAACTCCCGCCTTTGGCCGCATCTTCACAGAGGCCGAAGATCAGCCGAAAGGCGAGCCTGTGGTCCTGCTTACCTGGAGTCTGTTTCAGCGCCGTTTTGCCGGGAATCCTTCCATCATCGGCAAACAGATTCATCTGGACACCATCCCGACTACTGTCGTTGGTGTACTACCCAGCTGGTATACCTATCCGGACGCGCGGATCCAATACTGGATGCCCTACGCGCAGACTTTTTCCGAGAGCGACTACGGCATACATGATGGGCACCAGAGCGAGGTGGTAGCGCGGCTGAAGCCGGATGTGAGCGTAGAAGCGGCGACGCA
Source organism: Terriglobales bacterium (assembly GCA_035764005.1). Classification (NCBI taxonomy): domain Bacteria; kingdom Pseudomonadati; phylum Acidobacteriota; class Terriglobia; order Terriglobales; species Terriglobales bacterium. The sequence continues at coordinate 1,781 of DASTZZ010000118.1, read as the reverse complement.
AGAGGTGAGCGCGGTGCAGTACCGGATCCATCTTGCCAATGCTTCCAAGCCCGTCGCCGAAGATGTCTGGTCCCGGCCGATGATCGACGACCTGGTGAGGGGAGTGCGAACACAGCTGCTGGTACTGCTGTGCGCGGTTGGCTGCATGCTGTTGATCGCCTGCCTCAATGTCTCGAACTTGCTGGTGGCGCGGGCTGCATCGCGTCGCAAGGAGGTCGCCATCCGTGGATCACTTGGCGGTAGCCGGCTTGCTTTAATTCGCGAGCAGATAACGGAAAGCCTACTGATCTGCGTGTTCGGCGGCGGACTTGGCCTGCTGCTGTCGCTCGCGTCAACGCAATGGCTAGCGGCGCACTGGCGCAATCTGCCTCGTGCCGATTCAGTTCACGTCGATGGATGGGTTTTCGCTTTTGCCGCAGGTCTGGTACTGGCGACGGGACTGCTGGCAGGTCTTGTACCGGCGATATCTTCCACTGGCAAAGGGCTGCTCTCGGCGCTATGGGAATCTTCACGATCCGTCGGCGGGAGCGCCTCGCGAGCACGATTGCGCAAGACGATGCTCACATTCGAGATCGCGCTTACGGTCATGTTGCTGGTCTCAGCCGGGCTGCTTTTCAAGAGCTTTCTGCGCCTGCGCATGGCGGATCTGGGCTGCCGCATCGATCACGTAATCACCATGAAATTTGGACTGCCAGAAATCCAATACGATGCCCGCGACAAAGTGGTGCGCTTTCATCAGTCGCTCCTCGATCGGGTGCGCCGGCTACCCGGCGTTCGCGGTGCGGCGCTCGTCTCGGTTGCGCCCGGAACAGGACCCCAGGGAGACAGAGTTTTCACTATTCTTGAGCGGCCTGCACCCAGTTACAGCCTGCAGTACGACGCCATGACCCTTACCGCCGATCCGCAGTACTTCAGCGTCATGCAGATTCCCCTGCTGCGCGGCCGGGTCTTCACTGACCACGAGCGGCTCGACAATACCCATTACGTCGTTGTCAGCAAGCAATTCGTGGATCAGTTTTTCTCGGGCGACGACCCCATTGGCAAACACGTCCGCTCCGGTTGGGATACCAATGTGGAAAACTACGAGATCATCGGCGAAGTTGGCGACACGGTCTACGACGTCACCAAGCCAGTCGCGGCCACCATGTACTTTCCCATCCTCTCCGGCATTCCCGATCGCACCAGCGAGGCTACCATCGTAGCCTGGACCTCAGTCGATCCGCTGGCAATGTCGACTCAGATCCAGCAACAAATCTCCGCGCTCGAACCGGAGCTGCCGGTCTACAATGCGCTGACCATGGACCAGATTCTCGGCAAGACCACGGCCAGCCAGGGTTTCGCGGCAAATCTGGTCTTAGCCTTCGCCAGCTTGTCACTCCTCTTAGCCGCAGTAGGCCTGTATGGAGTGCTCTCCTACTTGGTCACGCAGCGGGTGTCCGAAATCGGCATCCGCGTCGCGCTGGGCGCGCAGCGCGAACAGATCCTGAGTCTTATCTTGTTTGACCGGCTGCGGCCGGCGTTCCTCGGGCTGATTCTCGGTCTGACAGCCAGTGGAGGCGCAACGCAGCTTATCCGGTCGATGCTTTACGGAACCGAGCCGACTGATCCGGCCGTGATCGGCGCCGTGATTCTCACTCTACTGTTGATCGCCTCGATCGCCTGCATCTTTCCCGCCTGGCGCGCTTCGCGGCTTGATCCGATGCAAGCATTGCGGACGGAATAGGGTCGACGTTCTGGGAATTTCGCTTCAATTGACGCATTATCGCCAATGCACTCATCGA
>DASTZZ010000117.1 GCA_035764005.1 Terriglobales bacterium | reverse complement strand
CGCCGGCGAATATCAACTCTCCAGATCAGATTGTGATTTCCGGCAGCAAAGCTGCGGTGGAGCGCGCGGCAGAATTGGCGAAACAAAAAGGCGCCAAGCGCGCCGTGATGCTGCCGGTCAGCGCTCCCTTCCATTGCTCGCTCATGCAACCGGCGCAGGACCGGCTTGCCCAGGATCTTCGCAATCTGCACTTCGGGACGCCAGCCGTTCCCGTCGCCACAAACGTCGATGCAAAGTTTGTGAAGGGTGGCGATGTGGCTCGCGACGCTCTTATCCGTCAGGTGACTGGAGCCGTGCAGTGGGTGCGCTCCATCCAGCTTCTTATTGGGAGCGGTGTGGAACGCTTCGTGGAAGTGGGGCCAGGGAAGGTGCTAACCGGACTCCTGCGTCAGATCGACAGATCGAAGACGGGACTGAACGTGGACAATGAAGAGTCCTCGCAGAAAACAATCGCTGCTCTGGCTAACTAGGCTGCGTGCTCCTGAAGCAAATAAAAAACCGGCTGCGCCTCCCCCAAAAAGGCACAGCCGGTACAAGCAACCGAGAATGAAACCGTCGAGAAGTTAGTCTCCCGTAGCTGTGGCTGCACGTGACGCAACCACCGCAGGAGCCGGAGCCGTCTCCTTAGCACCACTGAAGTAGTGCTTATAGGAGTGGAAGACTCCGAACATCACAGGCAGCACGAAGAGCGGAACCTGCCAGCCGATCTCCGCCGTAGCTGCGAGCACCAGTCCGGCGATTGCGGCGCTGGCGACGAAGTACGGGAACGAGAGCTGGAAGATGTGTCCCCACACCTTCAGGGCGTTCTTGGCTTCGGTGAGTGAAATTACGATCGCCACCGGCACAGTGTTGACCACGAAGAATCCAGCAGCGGCCAGCGCCAACAATAACGCATGTGACGGGACAGCGTTATTGAAGGGCGGGAAGCCGAAGATGAATCGTGTTGCGGCAACAGCCAGCGCCATATTGGCGAAGTTGAACACGGCCTGAACCGTGTTGAATTTTTGCGTTGCGTGCGGCAAGCACTGCACGAACGTCGAGAAGCAGGCAACTGCTAGCGCTTCCGACGAGCTCATCTCGGCCGCTGCGACCAGGATGAACGGCAGGTTTACCGACATGCGTCCTGTCAGACCCGGCAGCTTAACTTTCAGCCGCGCCGCCAAACACGCCACGATCAGGAATGAAGCAACGCGGACGTGATCAGCCGAGTGTGCATGCAGGACCGCTTCTACCAAAACTGCGAGTCCTGACAGGACGACTAGAGCGACGAAAATCTTAGCTGAGGTTTTCACAGCGTACCTCCCGTCGTGCTCGTAGTCGTGCTCGAATCGGGTGGATTGACTGTGTCGGAATCAGTGATCGTGCCACCTGAGTCCGTAGTATCGGCGTCGCTGGCGTCACCAGGATCGCCATCACTCAGAGCGTTAAGAGCATCGCTGAGCTGACCCCAAACCACGCTCTGGCCCCAAACCATGCTGCAGGCATCGGTGCCGTACTGTCCCCAGACTACCGAGTTGCCCCAGACCACAGCCGTGGCATCAACCGTAAACTGACCCCAAACAACTGAGTCAGCGAACAGCGGGCTTTGGCCCCACACCACGCTCTGTCCCCAAACGACCGAGGTGCCGTTGACCAGCGTCGCGGTCTTGGTGAGCGGGTTGAAGACTACCGTGGGCGAAGTCGCACCACCGTTGGCGACGCTGCTGTCACCCATAGCGGCTTGGATATCAAGATATCCAGAACCGATGGTGAAGGCGTCGTATTGCGATAGGTACGTATTGCCCCATACATCGCGTCCCCAGCTGTTGCCGCGGGCCGGATAGCCCTTCCACGCCGTCTTCATCAAACGCAACTTGATGGTGTCGGGCGTGATATTCGGATTGCTCTGGATCATCAGCGCAGCGCCACCGGCGACTACAGGCGTTGCCATGCTGGTTCCGCTCAACTGCAGATATTGCGGACCAGGCGAAGTTGCGCCGCAACTGGTTTGACCAGTGAATACATCGCAAAGCCACGAGAGCTGCGTCGGCTTAATGACCGCTGTCAAAGGAGCGATCTGGCTCAAGGTCGACCCAGGCGAAAGCAGAGAAGTGATCTTGTTGCCTGGAGCCATAATGTCCGGCTTCAGGATGTGGTCAAGCAACGAGGGACCCTTCGAGCTGTAGCTGGAGACGATGTCGTCAGTGCGCGTCCAGGTTCCCTGCGGGCTCATTGCGCCGACCGTAATCACGTTCGGATCATTGCCGGGCGCTTCGATGGTTGCATAGCCCTGCTCGCCGAAGCTGTTGTCACGACCCATATTGCCGGCCGCTACCACGACGACGATTCCCTGCTGCCAAGCGGCTTCCACTGCCTGGCAGAGAGGATCAAGCGTGTAGGACTCATACACCGGACGTCCGAGTGAGAGGTTGATCACGCGGATGTTGTACTGACCCTTCAACTGGATGGCGCGATTGATAGCCGCAATCACTTGGCTATCGGAGCCGACGCCATTGGCGTCGAGTACGCGCAGGTTGATGATGTTGGCGTTCGGCGCGACACCGAAGAAGCGGCCAGCCGAGTCGTGACCGTCTCCGGCCAGAATTCCGGCGACGTGTGTGCCGTGTCCGTATGCGTCGTTGGTGCTGGGATCTCCCGGCACGAAGCTTTCGCTGTACACGACGCGCGAAGACTTCATGTCCGCGGTCTGCAGATCATCGTGCTGATAGACACCACTATCGATGACCGCGATGCCGATTCCAGTTCCGTCAACGCCGAAGCTTTGGCGCGCCTGCTGGTCGTTAACTGGCTCAGGAGCGTCGTCCCAAGCCGACTTGTTCGGACGGTCGGGCGATACATACTTTACCCAACCCTTAGACAGCAGCTTCTCCAATTCGTCCACCGGGACATTGGCAGCTACTGCATTAATTCCGTTGAGATTTCGGTTGATACTGCGGGCGAATTGCTTGACCTGCCCTGGAGGGGTATTCGGCGCAAGCTGGACGATCACGCTGACTGTACCGTCCGCATTCACCGTAAACCCGTCGAGGTCCGGCGCAGCTTTCGGCCCGTACTTGCCCTTTCCTGGAGCTGCGAACGCTGCTGTCGCGAAAACTAGCAGCATCGCGGCGACCAGGTGCAAGCGCCAGAACTGGCCTACTGCACCTTTCGTTTTCGTATGCGGTTTCATTAGGGTTCTCTTTCTTAAACTCCCTGCAAATTTTGTGAAGCTCTGGGGAGGTTCACTTTCACTTGCTCCGCGCCATTCATCTCTTGCGCGGTTTATCGCAAAGTCCATGCTTAGGAGCCCCACACGGCGGAGGCAACCGTGCTAAGCACGTGCTTTACTTGAGGGGAGGAAAGGTTGAACCCAGCCATGACAGCCATCAGGCTGAGCACGAAGACGATGGTTTTGCTGCACTTGGACATAGTGGTGACTTAACCTCGCCGTCGTATAGTGCACGCCGGAAACCAGACCTGTGGAAATAGATAAGTGGCTTGTTTTCTATCGAGTGACAAAGATTGTCAGGCCACTTAATTGCGACACTTCGTCTGGCCGAACCGTGGGATCAATTGATTAAAGTCGATGTAAGTAGATGAAAATATGAATGTTATTGGGATTTGCGCCGAAAGAGACATTTTGTCTCAGTTTTTTGGCGCAATGAATGCGGCTATACGGTGACGGGATTGCTCCTCAGGGCAAGCTGGGAGGCCGCAAACCAGGCTTTTGGGTAAGGGCCCTTTACACTGTTCTTACCCTGATACCGGAAATTACAGGGTATTGTTCAGCGTAAAAAACAGCGTAACTCCAACGAACGCCCATGTTACATAATTCTGCCCAAAATGGGCAGGTCGAGTTGCCGAGCAGGGAAAGAACAGGGTAAACAACAGGGAATCACACGGATCCTGGCCCTCACTGTGGGTTTGGCTTTTTTTGGGCGCAGCAGGAAGGCTTTCTGAGACAACAACGTGGGTCTTTGAGCCGAGTTGAAGGGCCTCGTCTGGCCCTTGATAGGTTGGCTCCGGCAAGTCCGCCGACAGGATTTCACGGACGGACAGCTAAGTTTCGCAGCCCAACACCTCTGTTCATTTTCGGACATTTTCATTCAGGCGTGAACACAAGCCCCACCCGAAGGCTGCGAAATGCAGGAAATAAGGCAAAAGTTTTCAATTAGTTACAGAAGAAAACCTTTTGGCAGGCGAAGCGCACTAGTAGTGCGTAGTCATGGATATACAGAGATCAGCGAGTGTAGCGGCCGCGAAGCGCAAGCGCCGCATCATTCTTTCAGCATTAGCCATCATTTTTATCGCCGGCGTCACGTTAGGCTTGTCCCGGCTGAAGCCTGCCGCGCCCACCGTCGAGCGCTCCACCATCTGGACTGACACTGTCAAGCGCGGCCCCATGATCCGCCAAGTCCGCGGCCTCGGCACCCTGGTTCCCGTCGATATTCGCTCTATTTCGGCCCTCACGGACGCCACCGTCGAGCGTCGGCGCATTCTCCCTGGCACCCAGGTAAAAGCCGATACCATCATCATGGACCTGAGCGATCCGGTGACGGAACAGGCAGCTAAGGACGCCGAACTCCAGCTTAAAGCCGCCGAAGCCGACTACAAGAACCTGGAAGTAAAGGTCCAAAGCGACCTAATGACTCAGCGCTCCAATGCCGCGACCGTGAGTGCTGATTACAGCGATGCCAAAACTAAAGCGCGAATCGACTCTCAACTGGCCAAGTTAGGCGTGATTTCCGGTCAGGCACTGGAGAGTTCCGAAGGCCATGCCCAGGAGCTGGCTACAAGAAATCAAATTGAAGAAGAAAGAGTTGCTATCAATACCAAGTCTGTCGCGTCTCAATTGGCAGTGCAACAGGCGAAGATCGACGAACTGAGAGCCCTTTACGAGCTGAAGAAGAAGCAGCTCGACGCGCTGCATGTCCGCGCCGGTATCGATGGCGTGCTCACGGAAGTTCCCGTAGTTGAAGGACAGCGCGTCACCGCAGGCACGAACATTGCGAAAGTAGTCGATCCTACCCATTTGAAAGCGGAATTGAAGATCGCTGAGACGCAATCGAAGGACATCACCTTCGGCCAGCCCGCATCGATCGATACGCACAACGGACTGATTGACGGTACGGTCATGCGCATCGACCCGGCGGTGATCAACGGAACGGTTACAGTCGACGTAAAACTCGACGGCCACGCACCGGGCGAGCGTCCCGACCTGAGCGTCGATGGGACCATCGATCTCGATCGCCTCGCGAATGTCGAGTACGTAGGACGTCCGGCCTTCGGCCAGGAAAACAGCACCGTAAGCATGTTCAAGCTCGATCCTGACGGCAAAGGCGCAACGCGCGTGACCGTGAAGTTAGGACGCAGCTCAGTAAATGCAGTAGAAATTCTCGGCGGACTGAACGAGGGCGATCAGGTAATCCTCTCCGACATGTCGCGCTGGGACAACGTAGATCGAATCAGGTTGGAGTAGCTTCGAAGCCGCGAAGCCACGGAGCTTCGAAGCTTGAGTATTTCAGGCCTGTAACTTTGTTTACGTATTTGAGTATTCAAAGTTCTAGCAAAGTTTCTGAAAACGACCGCAAGTCACTTTTCGGCAAGACGCGGTCGAACGGCAAAAAACAAGCTTCGAAGCTTCGCGGCTCCGTGGCTTCGCAGCTCACCCGAGGAGAATACATGGCAACACCGAACGGCCGTCCGCTGATCACGCTGGAGAACGTCACCAAGATCTTCTACACCGACGAAGTTGAAACCCACGCGCTCTCTGGCATTCACCTCGAGATCCGCGAAGGCGAGTATGTCTCGATGGCCGGCCCTTCGGGCTGCGGCAAGTCGACGCTGCTGTCGATTATCGGCCTCCTCGACACGCCGACTGACGGCACCTACATCCTGAACAGCAAGCCGGTGCAGAGCCTCGACTTCGCCGACCGCGCGCGCATCCGCAATCAGGAGATTGGCTTCATCTTCCAAAGCTTCAACCTGATCGGCGATCTCACCGTCTATGAGAACGTCGAGCTGCCGCTCACCTATCGCAAGATGGGCGGCGCCGAGCGCAAGGAGCGCGTCCACGGTGCTCTCGAAAAGGTCGGGATGTCGCACCGCATGCGCCACTATCCTTCACAGCTCTCCGGCGGTCAGCAACAGCGTGTCGCTGTAGCTCGCGCGTTGGCAGGTAAGCCGTCGATCCTGCTGGCGGACGAGCCAACCGGAAACCTCGATTCCCGAAATGGTGAAGCGGTGATGGAACTTCTGCAACAGCTGCACCGCGAAGGCGCAACCATCTGCATGGTGACGCACGATGAGCGCTTCGCCCGCCACGCCGAGCGCACGATTCACCTCTTCGACGGCAAGGTAGTCGAAGAAAGCGTCACTGCGGTCTAAGCGGTTTTCCTGTCATTCCGAACGAAGTGAGGAATCCCTACGGTCGGAGTGTGTCTAGGGTTTGCGAGTTCGTCGCCTTCGCAGGGGCGTCGAGCTGGACGTAGTAGGGATTCCTCGCTGCGCTCGGAATGACACCAACGAAATGGAAACGGTCTTCCAAGACATCCGCTACGCCGTTCGCCAGCTTGCCAAGTACCCAGGCTTCAGCGCCGTTGCAATCCTGACACTCGCTCTCGGCGTTGGCGCTAACACCGCCGTCTTCAGCGTGATTCATGCGCTGCTTCTGCGCCCGCTGCCATACCCCGATGCTGACCAGCTTGTGCGCATCTACGACGCCAACCGCGAGAGCGGTGAGCTTCACGGCGTTTTCTCTCCGCAGGATGTCGATGATCTGAAGCAATCGCAAACTGTCTTTGAGAGCTTTGCTTCGTTTGCGTTCTTTCCCGGCAACTCCGGCGGAACGTTACTCGATGTAGGAGAACCGCACTATCTCTCCACTGCTTACGTCTCCGGTGACTTCTTCTCAACTCTGCAGATGAGTGCCGAATTGGGACGCACACTGCAGCCGAGCGACGATGTAAAAGGCCAAAACGCCCAACTCGTGCTGTCTTATGGGCTGTGGGAGCGCCAGTTCGGGAAAGATCCGAACATCGTCGGCAGAAAAGTCACGGCTGACCGGATCACGTCGAACCGCATGACCTACACGATTGTCGGCGTAATGCCGCCATCGTTCGACTATCCGTCGCCGCAAGTCGAAGCCTGGGCTCCAATTTCGCTCGAAACCGACGATATGGTCCCACACCGCCGCGGCATTCGCTGGATGAACGTCATTGGCAGGCTGAAGCCGGGCGTCACAGTTCAGCAAGCCCACAATGAAACTTCGCTGAAGCTGAAGCAGCTTGAAACGGCTTACCCGGTCACGAACAGCGGGTGGGGATCGTCGACGGTAGTCTCTCTGCGCGATTCGATCGTAGGCAGCGTCCGCCCGGCTCTGCTCATTCTGTTCGGAGCCGTCGCGCTGGTTCTGCTGATCGCTTGCGCCAACATCGCGAATCTCCTCCTGGCGCGCGGCACGTCACGCACCCGCGAGATCGCCGTGCGCAGTGCCTTCGGCGCTGAGCGTGTACGACTCGTGCGCCAGTTGCTGACCGAAAGCCTGCTCCTCGCTCTCCTCGGCAGCGCCGCCGGATTGCTTCTGGGATACGGAATGCTGCAGGTGCTCGTGGCCATGAGCGCGGGCACGATTCCGCACGCGAATCAAGTCAGCATCAATCCGGTGGTCATTGCCTTTGCAGTTGCTGCGGCATTGATCATCTGGCCGATCTTCGGACTGATGCCGGCATGGCGTTCATCTTCGGTGAACATCGTCGACGCCCTGAAAGAAGGCGCTCGGGGTTCGAGCTCCGGACGCCAGCACAAAGGCATGCGCGAGCTGCTCGTGATAGGCGAGACCGCTTTGGCAGCCATGCTGCTGGTCGCCTCCGGCCTTTTGCTGAACAGCCTCTATCACCTGGTCAACGTCGATCCCGGATTCAACTCTGATCGGGTGTTGCGAGTTCATCTCACAGTTCCCACGGGACTCTCGCGGAAGGATCGAGCCGACATTCAATACCGCAACAACATGCTCGATCGAGTCGCCGAAGTTCCCGGGGTAGTTGCCGTGGGCGGCAGCAAGACTGTTCCGCTAAACGGTGGAGGCGAGCCATATGAGTTCGATCTCGCGCCATTCAAGGATCGCGGATCGATTCGTCCTGGCGCGGGCGTGTTCATTGTCACGCCCGGATATTTCGAGGCGCTGCAGGTTCCGATTCGCGCCGGACGGGCATTTTCCAGGCAAGACGAAACCCGCCAGGACTGCCAGTTGATGGTGAATGAGAGTCTGCAGAAGAAAGTCTGGGGATCGGAGAGCGCGCTCGACAAGATTTTGTACCTCGGCACCACGCCATGCCAGGTGATCGGAGTAGCCGCCGACGTGCACAACGAAGGTCTCGCCAATCAGGCGCGCGACACTGTCTACGTCCCCGAACGCATCTCGCCGCGCAGCAGCCTGAACCTGTTTATTCGCACCAATGAAGACCCGCTAACGCTGATTCCGACGATCCGCCAGGCGATCTGGTCCGTCGATAAAGAGCAAGCCGTATCCGACATCGCGACGATGCAGCAGTTGATGCAAGACAACATCGCGCAGCCGCGCTTCTTCACTGTGCTGCTCAGCGTCTTCGGCGCACTCGCAGTCCTGCTCGCTGCGATCGGCGCGTACGGAGTGATCTCATACTCCGTTCGCGAGCGCACACAGGAATTCGGAATCCGCATTGCGCTAGGTGCAGATCGGGCAGAAGTTCTCGGGTTGGTGATTCGCCAGGCAATGGCGCTGGTGGCAATTGGACTCGGTATCGGGCTTGTAGCAGCGCTCGCCAGCACACGAGCACTGAGCAGCCTGCTGTTCGGTGTGAAGCCGCTCGACGTGCCCACGTTCGCCGCAGCAGCGATCGTGCTCATGCTCGTTGCGCTGCTAGCTGCGTATCTGCCGGCCCGAAGCGCGATGAAGGTCGATCCGCTGGTTGCGCTGAGGTACGAGTGAGATCTGTTTTCTGTCATTCCGAACGAAGTGAGGAATCCCTACGGACTGAGGGAATTCTCTGTCCATGGCGAAAAGTAGGGATTTCTCTCTCCGCCTCTCCCAAACACCGGGAGAGGCTCCGCTCGGAATGACATACAAGGAAAACAACAATGGATCAATTCCTCCAAGACATCGCCTACAGCTTCCGCACGCTGCTGAAGACGCCGGGTTTCACTGTTATCGCGGTGCTATCTATCGCGCTCGGTATTGGCGCGAATAGCGCGATCTTCAGTTTGGCCGACGCGCTGCTTTTGCGTCCGTTGCCGGTCTATCAGCCAGGCTCGGTGCTTACCATCAGCACCGATCTTGATGCGGAGACGATGGGCGGAGTTTCGTATCCCGACTATCGCGACTTTCGCGACAAGGCTCGTTCTTTCGACGGCATGGCGGCATTCGATTTCACCGGCGTCAGCGTAGCCAAATCAACCAGGGACGATGCTCATCTACGTGGCGCGCTGCTGGTGAGCGACAACTTTTTCCAGGTACTCGGAGTTCAGCCGACGCTGGGCCGTGGTTTTCTGCCGGAGGAAGGCGCTGTTTCCGGACAGCATCCGGTCGCGGTGCTTGCATATGACTTCTGGCGCACCGAGTTCGGCGCCGATCCCTCTATTCTCGGGCGCACAGTGCGCATCAACGGTTTCGATTTCAACGTTGTCGGGATCGCTCCTGAGAGCTTCACCGGAGTTGACCAGTATGTTCGTCCCAATCTGTACATTCCGGCGGCGATGTCACAGCGCTTGACTGCCAGCCCCGACAATCGAATCGAGGATCGCAGCAATCACGGCTTCAGCGTAAAGGGCCGCCTTAAACCTGGCGTCAGTCTCGAACAGGCGCAGACGGAGCTCACGAGCATATGGAAAGGGCTGGAGCCGCTGCATACCGCGACTGATCGCGGTCGCATCGTCAGACTCCGGACAGAACTTCAGGCGCGCGTGGTGCAGGACACGGAAGATGCCCGTCTCGTCGCGCTCCTGCTGGCACTAGTGGGAGTAGTCCTGATCATTGCCTGCGCAAACGTCGCGAACCTCCTGCTCGGTCGCGCTCGCGGACGCACCCGCGAAATCGCAATCCGCACGGCTCTGGGCGTGACTCGCGCAAGACTTGTTCGCCAACTGCTCACGGAAAGTCTGCTGCTGGCTTTTATCGGAGCGATCGTAGGCCTCGGCTTTGCTTACGCCGCCATTCGCGTCTTCCAGACGCTTCAGATACCGACGGATCTTCCGATCAGCATCACTCCACAGCTGGATACTCGCGTACTGCTCTTCGCTTTGCTTTGCGCGATTGTCAGCGCGATCGTCTTTGGTCTCGCTCCAGCGTGGCAAAGCTCGAAGCCCGATTTGGTACCGGCACTGAAGAATGCCGAATCGGGTCAGCCGACGTTGCGCCGCCTCACCGGTCGTAATGCGCTGGTCATCGCGCAGATCGCCATGTCGATGATTCTCCTCGTAGCTGCAGGTATGCTCCTGGGTGGATTTCGCCACATACGTGTGGTGGATCCCGGGTTTCGCATCGACCACGTTTTGACGATGGGGTTCGATACTTCATTCGGTCGTTACACGCCGCAGCAGACCCACGATTTCTATTACAACCTTGTCGAGAAGGCTCAGGCGCTGCCAGGCGTCCGGGGAGTCGCTCTCGCCAGTTCGGTACCTCTCTCGTCGAATGTGAACATGGACAACTTTGCCCCTGAAGGGCACGTATTTCCCAAAGGCCAGGTGGCGACCGCCGTCTTCGACAGCGTTGTTGATGAGAACTACTTCGATGTCATGCAGACGCCGATTGTTCGAGGACGCGCATTCACCGCACTGGATAAAGAAGGCGCGCCCCTGGTGGCGATCGTGAACGAGCAGTTTGCCAAGACGTACTGGCCCGGCCAGGATGCGATCGGAAAGCGGTTGCGCCTTAACACCAAGAAGAATGAATGGATGCAGGTGGTTGGAGTCGCCAAAACGGGAAAGTATCTCTGGGGCGGCGAGCCGCCAACCTCGTTTGTTTATTTGCCGTTCGCGCAGAATCCCCGACAGTCGATGTCTGTATTTACATACACGTACGGCGACCCGGCTTCTTTAGCCGCGCCGTTGCGGGAAATGGTACACGCCCTCGACCCCGACCAGCCGGTGTTTAACGTGCGCACGATGCGTGACTTTTATCAGGTCCGCGCGATTGCCAACATACGTTTGGTGGTGGAGATGGTCGCGGTAATGGGAGGCGTGGGTCTGACGCTCTCCGTGATCGGTCTATACGGGCTCATCGCGTATTCGGTCGCGCGCCGCACCCGAGAAATCGGCATTCGTATGGCCATTGGAGCGCGCCGAAGCGATGTGCTCGGTATGGTGCTGCGCCAGGGACTCGCGCTATCTCTGGCCGGGATATGTATCGGAGGCCTCGTCAGCATAGCGGTGGCACGAATCTTGACTGCAGGATTCGTGGGGCTTGGCGATCCGAACGCGGCAACATTTTTCATTGTGCCGGTGCTGTTGTTCCTGGTGACGATGGCCTCGTGCTACGTGCCGGCGCTACGCGCGTCGCACGTGGATCCGATGGTGGCGCTGAGGTACGAGTAGGTTTTGCCTTTTTTTGTCATTCCGAACGAAGTGAGGAATCCCTACGGACTCGCAACCCCTTACGTGTCTGGTGAAAGTAGAGATTCCTCTCTCCGCCTCTCCCAAAATGCGGGAGAGGCTCCGCTCGGAATGACACATAGGAGACGACATGGACACTCTCTTCCAGGATCTTCGCTACGCACTGCGCTCTCTGCGCAATAGCCCCAGCTTCACCATTGTCGCGCTGCTTGCTCTCGCACTCGGCATCGGCGCGAACGCGGCGATGTTCACCATCGTCAACGCCGTCGTCCTGCGGCCGCTGCCGTATAAAGACTCCGGCCGGCTTGTCTACTTGATGGAAGCGTTCAAGCACCGCCCCGGAATGTCATTTTCTTATCCTGAGTTTCGGGATTATCACAATCAGAATCACGTCTTCGACAGCATGGCGGCGATTCAGGGCGAAGCCTTCATCCTGAGCGGTGGAAGCACGCCGCAGCATTTGCATGGCAGGAACGTAACCTCCGAATTTTTCGGCACGTTGGGAGTGAAGCCACTGCTTGGTCGCGACTTTGTGGCCTCCGATGACCAGGCCCAATCCGCCCCGACGGCAATCATCGGCTACGGTTTGTGGCAGCGGAGATTCGGCGGGGATCCGCAGATCGTCGGAAAAACGGTCACCATGAACGATCGGGATTACACGATCATCGGCGTTCTTCCGCAAGGCTTCACCTACCGTGACCAGGAATACGATGTGTTTGTTCCGCTGGGTCTCCACGCTGGTGAGGAGGACGCGCATCGTCGCAGCAGCCACGGCGGCATCTACTGCGTTGCCAGGCTGAAACCCGGAGTCAGCCTTAAGCAAGCTCAAGCTGATCTCGACGCCATAGCGGCGGCGCTCGAACAACAGTATCCGCAGTCGAACAAGAACGTCTCCGTCGCCGCACAACTACTGCAGGACCGCGTGGTGGGCGGCGCGCGTCCGGTGCTGCTGATGCTGTTCGGCGCGGTCGGCTTCGTTCTGCTGATTGCCTGCGCAAACATCGCGAATCTCTTGTTGACGCGCGCCAGTTTGCGCGAGCGGGAGTTGGCCATTCGCTCCGCGCTCGGTGCTGCACGTTCTCGGATCATTCGTCAGTTGCTTACGGAGAGCGTTCTCCTCGCCCTCATCGGAGGAGTAGGAGGAATTGCGCTTGCCATTGCGGGTGTGAAGTTCGTTGTCGCTTCCGCACCGGATGCGTTGCCGCGGGTGCAGGAGATTCATGTTGACGCTGCTGTGCTGCTCTTCACTCTGACAATCTCCGTCGTGACGGGAGTCCTGTTTGGAGTGCTGCCGGCGCTGCAAGCGAGCGCTCGGAGGTTTGCCGGGTCATTAAAAGAAGGAATCACCTCTTCCGCAGGAATGCGCAAGCAGCGGTTGCGGAGTGCTCTCGTAATCTCGGAAATTGCGCTGTCGCTAGCGGTGTTGGTAGGCGCTGGATTACTGATTCGCAGCTTCGTGCGCGTCCTTCATGTTGATCCGGGATTTGATTCACGCCAGGTGTTGACGGCAGAGATCGCGCTTCCGGAAAAGAAATATTCGACGCCGGAGCAAACGGAAGTCTTCTTTGACGAGGTCCTTCGCAACCTGCGCACCCAGCCGGGAGTGAAGACCGCGAGCGCCATTTGGCCGATGCCGCTAAGCGGCAATGAATGGGATACGGATTTCTTGCTCGAAGGCAAGCCTGTGCCGTCGGCCGGAGAAATCCCAAGCACGCGCATTTACCATGCCAGCCCAGGCTACTTCACAGCCATGGAAATTCCCATTTTGGAAGGGCGGCAGTTTTTGGAATCGGACAACGATTCGACACTTCCAGTGGCTCTGGTCAGCCGCGAGTTCGCGCGGCGGAACTTCGGCGGCATAGATCCTATCGGACGGAAGTTTCGAATTGGCGGGCCCCCAGAGCTGATGTCTGCTGACCTGAAGAAATCTCCGTGGTTAACGATTGTCGGCGTTGTTGGCGACGTGAAGCACGACAACCTCGAAGCAGCGACCCCGATGGAAATTTACGTTCCCTTCGCGCAGCACACAGGCAGGCACGCATTGAATTACCGCATGTTGATGTTGCGAAGCGCCGGCAGCGATCCGCTCTCGCTCACATCCATCGTACGCAGCGTAGTCATGCATGTAGATCCCGATCAGCCAATCGCTGGGACAGAGACTATGGATCAAATAGTCTCCGATTCGCTGGGATCGCGGCGAATTTCGATGTCACTGTTGATGACCTTCGCCGGCCTCGCTCTGATTCTGGCCGTAATCGGCATTTACGGAGTGATGTCGTACTCGGTCACACAGCGAACGCAGGAGATCGGAATTCGGATTGCGCTCGGCGCCGATCGCGAGCAGGTGATGCTGATGATTGCCAAACAGGCGTTCCGATTGATCGCTGTTGGCCTGGCGGTTGGGATCGTTTTGGCGGTCGGGCTCTCGTTTGGTTTGTCGCGTGTGTTGGCAGATCAACTGTTCGGAATTAAAGCAACCGATCCGGTGACGTTCATGGCGGTCGCGGCGACGCTCGCGTTCGTGGCCTTGCTGGCGAGTGGTGTGCCTGCCCGCAGAGCGACCAGGATCAATCCAGTGCAGGCGTTGAGACACGAGTGAAGGAATCGGGTGAGCGGGCCATCGGGTGATCGGGTGAAGTTGAGGCAACACCCGATGACCCGATGAGGAGCTTATGGAAACTCTTTTCCAGGACATCCGTTACGGATTTCGCATGCTGGCCAAGAGCCCGGCCTTCACTGCAGTTGCGGTGATCACTCTGGCCCTCGGCATCGGAGCGAACACCGCGATATTTACGTTCGTGAATGCGCTCTTGCTGAAATCGCTCCCAGTTAAGTCGCCGGAGCAATTGGTGATCGTCGGCGATCCTGCGCTGGTGAACGATCGCCAGAATGGCACGCCCGAGACAAACTATTTCTCTTATCCGCTATACCGAGAACTGCGCGATCACAACGATGTCTTCAGCGGTCTGCTCGCTGCGGGGACGCAGCACCACATCGAAGTTGATTCAAGCAGCGTGGGTGGTGCTTCCGACGAAGTAATTGCCGGACGACTGGTGAGCGGGAATTACTTTTCCGTGCTCGGCGTCGATGCCGGTGCCGGGCGTCTATTCACAACCGGCGACGACACTGCCGAGAATGCCAATCCCGTTGTGGTACTCGCCTACGGCTATTGGCAGCGAAAGTTTGCTCTTTCGCCGGCAATTATCGGTAAGGAGATTCGCCTGAATGGATATCCATTCACGGTTGTCGGCGTGACTCAGCCTGGCTTCAGAAGCGACGTGGTCGGCGATCAGATTGAGGCCTTCATCCCAATCACGATGCAGCAGGAGATCATCCGCGGAACCAAGCTGCTCAAGAACCCGAACGCATCGTGGCTCTCGGTGATCGGCAGACTCAAACCGGGAATAACCGTAGAACACGCAAAAGCGAATCTTACGGTTGTGCTGCAGCAGGCGTTGAAAGGCAGTTACGGTGCAAGCATCACGGAACAGGACCGCAAAGACATCGCCCAAGAAGGAATCAAAGTCGCAGCCGGAGGAGCAGGGCTGTCGGAATTTCGCGGCGATTACGAGACGCCTCTTCTCCTGTTGATGGGCATTGTTGGGCTAGTACTCCTGATTGCCTGTGTAA
Source organism: Terriglobales bacterium (assembly GCA_035764005.1). Taxonomy (NCBI): domain Bacteria; kingdom Pseudomonadati; phylum Acidobacteriota; class Terriglobia; order Terriglobales; species Terriglobales bacterium. The sequence continues at coordinate 32,069 of DASTZZ010000117.1, read as the reverse complement.
ACGTCGCTAATCTTCTGCTGGCGCGAGCGACGGCGCGCAGCAAAGAGATCGCGGTGAGGCTGGCGTTGGGAGCAAGTCGAGGAAGGCTGTTGCGGCAGTTGCTGACCGAAAGCATTCTGCTCGCGCTGTGCGGCGGCGCCTGCGGCGCCACGCTTGCGATTTGGGGAGTGCGCCTGCTGGTAAAGGTGTTCGGCTCCGGCGACGCCGCCTCACTGCCGATGTCGCCAGATATCAGAGTGCTGGCGTTCACCTGCGCCGCGTGCATCCTGACCGGCATTCTGTTTGGACTTGTGCCTTCTTTACGCAGTCTCAAGGTGCAGGTCAGTCCCACGCTCAAAGATAGCTCTGCGGCATCGCAGGAGCCGCGCTCGCGTCTTGGCTGGGGAAAAGGATTGGTCGCCGGGCAGGTCGCGCTGTCGCTCCTTGTTCTTTTCGCCGCGAGCCTGCTGGTTCGCAGCCTGCAGAAGCTGCTCACCCAGGATCTCGGCTATGACAGCGGACACATCGTTGTCGCCTCGGTAAGCCCGTCCGCAGTTGGCTACGAAGGTGAACGTTTACGGCAGCTCGCAACCCAACTCGCCGATCGCCTGGCGACGATCCCAAGTGTGCGCGGCGTCAGCTATTCCCGTAATGGAATCCTCGGCGGAGGGGAGACCAACAATCAACTGACCGTTCCTGGCTTTACCTCAAATGAGCGCCAGGGCCGCGACGCAAACGAGGATGAGGTCGGCACTGACTATTTCGCGGTGATCGGCGTTCCGATCTTGCTCGGACGCGCAATCGGCCCTCAGGACACGCTGACTTCCACACGCGTCGCAGTGATCAACCAGGCGATGATGAAACACTTCTTCCATGGCGAGAATCCGCTGGGACGGCAGTTCGAGATCGATGATCCGAAAGAAAAAGGCAAGCCGTTCACGGTGATCGGCGTCTCGAAGAACACAAAGGATCATGGCTACTTCCTCCGTGAAGCGGTGCCGCCGCGCTTTTACTTCGCGTTTCAGCAGGACGCGACTCCCTTGCGGCTTATATATGAGCTCAGCACGCAGGGAGATCCAAATGCGGTGTTGGCGAGTGTGCGCAAAATGATCAAGGAGACCGCGCCAGATTTGCCACTAACTTCGCTGCACACCGTCCGTCAGAATTTGGAGCAGAACCTCGACAGCCAGATCGTTCTGGCGAGGCTCTCGACGTTCTTCGGTGGATTGGCGTTGCTGCTGGCGTGCGTCGGGCTTTACGGAATCATGTCGTACACGGTTGCCGGTCGGACACGAGAGATTGGCGTGCGCATCGCGTTGGGAGCCGCGCGGAATGACGTGCTCGAACTCGTTCTGCGTGAGGGCATGTGGCTGGTTGCCCTTGGTTTGGCGATAGGGATTCCAATATCGCTCGCCAGCGGCCGTTTGCTGCACAGCTTCCTCTTCGAGATGAGAAGTACCGATCCGATTTCGCTGCTGGTTGTGATCGGGCTGTTATCGCTGGTCGCTGCTGCTGCGGCGTTCGTGCCGGCGCGGCGAGCGACCAAGGTCGATCCCGTCGTGGCGCTGAGGTATGAATAAATTCGTCTTGTCATTCCGAGCGCAGCCCTGTCCCGTCTTTTGGGAGAGGCGGAGAGAGGAATGCTATAAGAGCCAGCGCTGGCTGAAATAGGGATTCCTCGCTTCGTTCGGAATGACAACCAGGATGATTATGGAAACGTTATTGCAGGATCTTCGCTATTCTCTGCGCAATCTAGCCAAGTCTCCTCTATTCACCGCCGTCGCGCTGCTCACGCTGGCGCTTGGCATCGGCGCGAATACTGCGATCTTCAGTGTTGTGAATACTGTGCTTCTGCGCCCGCTCCCGTATGCCGATCCAGACCGGCTGGTCACCTTCATTCGCGAAGGACACAGCGGTCAAAGTTCCGCGAATTTTCTCGATTGGAAGCGCGACAACCATGTTTTTGAAAACATGGGCGCGGTCGAGGGTTGGAGTCCAAATCTGACCGGCATCGACAAGCCGGAGCAGGTCAGCGCGATGCACGTCACGTCGGACGTATTTCCCGTCCTGGGAGTTAAGCCCATTTTGGGAAGGACATTTACGCCCGGCGAAGACCGCGTGGGAAACGATCACGAGGTTGTGCTCAGTTATGGATTCTGGCAGCGCCATTTTGGCGGAAGCAAAGATGCGCTTGGCCGCACCCTTGAGTTCAATGGCGAGCCCTATGCAGTGATTGGCGTGATGCCGGCCACATTTCGATTTGCTTTCCCATCATGGGCAAATCGCACCGAATTGTGGGGACCGCTTCCGGTCAATCCGGAAGACCGTGTCGTGAACAGCAAGCGGCTGTTTGCCCGCCTAAAGCCTGGAGTGTCTTTGGAGCAGGCGCGAGCAGAGATGGCTACGATCACAGCGCGGCTGGAAAAGCAATTTCCGGGAACTAACAAGGACTTAATCGTGACGCCTCTTAAAGAGGAGGTAGTTGGCGATCTTCGTCCTGCGCTGCTGGTATTGTTAGGCGCGGTCGGGTTCGTGCTGTTGATTGCATGTGCCAACATCGCCCACATGATGCTGGCGCGCGCCTCTGCTCGCGGGCGGGAGATCGCAGTGCGTACTGCATTGGGTGCAAGCCGAGCGCGGATTCTGCGTCAGTTTCTGACCGAGAGTGCGGTACTCGCGCTGAGCGGCGGTATCATCGGCGTCCTGATGGCGCATTGGGGATTACGAGCTCTGCTCGTTTGGGCTCCGGATGAGATCACCCAGTTCGGCTCCATCACACTTGATGCTCGAGTGCTGGTCTTTGCGATTGCGATCTCGATGGCGACTGGCATTGCATTTGGCCTCGCTCCCGCACTGCAAAGCTCGGCGGTGAACCTGATTGATTCTCTAAAGGAAGGCAGCCGAGGCGCAGGTTCGGGTCGCCACACTAGCCGGGTGCGCAGCTTGCTGGTGACTTCTGAATTCGCCTTGGCCCTTGTACTGCTGGCGGGCGCAGGGCTGATGATTCGGACGTTCGTCGCCTTATCAAACATCGATCCCGGCTTCAATCCTCACCATCTGCTCACCATGATCGTCTCTGTTGCCGGAGCGAAAGATGTTGCCGCAAAAGACCGCAGCGCGTTTTATCAAGGCGCATTGCAGCGGGTGGCGACTCTTCCCGGAGTGGTATCGGCGAGCGCTATTAATCATCTGCCGCTGGCGGGAGATGATTGGGATTTGCCTTTCTTCATCGAGGGTCGACCTACGCCGCGGCGCGGTGAAGGACCTGATGGAGTCTATCGCGTTGTGCTGCCGGGATACTTCCGGACCATGAACATTTCGCTGCTGCGTGGCCGCGATTTCTCTGAACATGACAATCAGAGCGCGCCCGGAGTGATCATCGTCAACGAGTTTCTCGCCAACCGCTATTGGCCGGGAGAAGACCCGATTAGCAAGCGGATCGCCGTGGGCCTTGACCAAAATGGGAATCCGAGCAAAGTCTGGTTCACGATCGTGGGCATCACGCAAAACGTCGTGCGCCATGAGTGGAATGCCCCAGCCGACGGAGAATACTACCTGCCGTTTCTGCAGAGCCCAACGTACAGTGGCGGCGCATCGCCGTTCTCGAAGTACATGACTTTCGTCGTGCGCACCGCCGGTGATGCCGCGGCGCAAACCGCGGCAGTCGAAAATGCGATTCGTACGCAAGATAAAACGGTGACCATCTCGGAAGTGCAGACGATGGAAGAAGTTGTCGCCGAAACGAATGCGCAGCCGCGGTTCTACCTGTATTTGCTTGCGGCATTTGCGGCCGTGGCACTCGTTCTGGCAGCAGTTGGGATCTATGGCGTGATGAGCCACTCGGTCTCGCGTCGCACGCATGAGCTGGCAGTGCGTATGGCTCTTGGCGCGCAGCGAGCAGAGGTCATGCGTATGGTCGTGCGCGAAAGCATGCTGCTGGCGTGCGTTGGAGGGGTGGTTGGCTTGATTGGCGCTCTTGCGCTCACGCCGCTGATGAAGTCGCTATTGTATGGCGTGCACGCTGCCGATCCGGCAACCCTGACAATTGCCGCCGGCGCACTCGCGGTCGTCGCCCTGCTGGCGAGCTACATTCCCGCGAGGCGCACCACCAAGGTCGATCCAATCGTGGCGTTGAGATACGAGTAAAGGTGACAGGGGACAGTCGAGGGAGCGTGTCCTGTTCCCTGTAACCTGTCCCCTGTTCCCTTCGTTACGGAATTCCCGAAAAGAAACTAAGCCTATTTCCTCTTCCGGCTCGATTTCTTCTTCGCTGCGCCGCGCGATGAAGATTTTTTGCGCGCGCCGCCGGAGCTGCGCTTCGACGCCGATTTTTTCTTTCCCGCCGACTTCTTCTTTGCTGATTTGCCTGAACTCTTTTTGCGAGCAGCGCTTTTCTTCTTTGCGCCGCCTTTCTTCTTCGCGGAACTCTTCTTGCGCGCGCCTCCGCCTCCACGCGTGGCTCCTCCGCCACCGCCGCCGGATTCACCGCCGCCACCGGTCTGGCCCCCGAAGCCGCCACTAGCCGTGCCACCGCCTACGGCAGCGCCTTCACCGGCGACTTCTTCTTCCTCTTCTTCCTCGTCGTAGCCTTGATCCATGGACTCTTCGTCCAGGCTCGAATCTCCGTAATCGTCCATCTCATCCTCACTTCGCCCATAGAGTGTCTGATCGTCGAAGCTCATTTTTCCTCCTGAATGTTGAGCCCATCAATGACGTGATGAATGCTCGCGCACCACAAAACAACGCAGGCGCGGATTATAGCAACTCGCGCTGTTCGTGTGTCAAATCGGATTTGATGATGCGCGAAAATTACTTGCTTTCTGGTGACGATACTTCAGCGAAGACCAGCAGCAGCCCGCTCAGATGCGCCACTTGCGGTTGGTACAGAATCGGTCTTGGCCGTGGAAGCCTTGCTTGATTTGGAGTTCGAGGTGGTATGAGTGGAGGCTTTCTTGGCTGAGAGCGAGGTGTGACGTTTGCTGGAATGCCGCGAACGATGACGACTAGGGCTATTGATAACCGGATCGTCCAAGGCCATTACCGGGCGATAGATCACCAGCATTCGCCCTGAGGTCAAGTGATCGCCTTTCAGGCGATTCCAGCGGCGGAGGCGGTCGGCAGGAACGCCGAAATCGTCTGCAACGGAGGACACTGTATCGCCCCGACGAACCTTGTAGCGCGTCGGCTTGCGCGAATAGGCCACAGTGCGCGCCTCCGCGGAGCGGCCGGCGGTGATGGGGATAATGATCTTGCTGTCCGCCTGCAGTTCCTCACCTTGCAGGTTGTTGACCTCGCGAATCGCGCTCGGGCTGGTGTGGTAGTGGCGGGCGATGCTGTCCAGGGTGTCCCCGGCGGCTACATGGTGATACCGCCAGGCCACGCGCTTATCCACAGGAATGGCCGCCATCGCCTGTTCGAACTTATCCTTGGTGCCCAATGGCAGGCGGAGATCATAGGTGGAGTCTTTTGGAGTGGTCAGACGCAGGAGGCTAGGATTGAGCTGAGTGAGCGTCTGCAGGTCAGTATCCACGCACTCGGCGACCAGGCGAAGATCGACTGGGTAGTTAATCCGAACTGTATCGGTTTCCAGTGGGAGAGCAGGCTGAATCTTGTCCAATCCGTATTGTGCCGGGTTCTTTGCCATCACTGTGAAGGCCAGAATGATCGGCACGTAGTTCTTGGTCTCTTTCGGCAGGACATTGCGCTTATAGAGCTCCCAGAAATCGGCGTAGCCGGTCCTGCGGACGGCTTGCTGTACGTTGCCCGGGCCGGAGTTGTACGCGGCCATCGCCAGGTACCAGTCACCGAACTGGTTGTAGAGATCGCGTAGGTGGCGTGCAGCGGCTCGCGTCGACTTCTCGGGATCCTGGCGCTCGTCTATCCACCAGCTTCGCTGGAGTCCGTATCCCTTGGCGCGGCTGCCCATGAATTGCCACATTCCCCGCGCTCCAGCGCGGGACAGCGCGAGCGGCTCAAATCCAGACTCGGCCTCGGCCAGGTAAATCAAATCCTGCGGCACGCCTTCTTCTTTAAGGACGCGCTTAATCATGTCCTGATATCGACCGGAACGTACCAGCGCACGCTCCAGAGTGCCGTGGCCGCGCGTCGAGTAGAAGTTGATATACGAGGCTACGAAATCGTTGATCACCAACGGCAGGTCAGAGCGCGTTTCTCTCACCTGTTGCTCAGCCCGAGCTTTCAGGTTCGGGTCGACTGGGAAAGTAACGTCGTTCGCCTCATCAATCGGCGCCGGCTCGGACTTCTGCTCAGTGAATCCGTCCCCCTGCTGAAGAGCTGCGACTTCGAGCTGGTTCACGCCTTCCGAAATTTTGTCTAGTTCACGCTGGAGGCGTTCGTCTGAGCGGACGTCAATGTCACCCTCAAGCAGTATGTTTACTGCTTGGTCGAAGCTCTGCTTGGCGGCTTCCAGATGGCCAGCCGCGTATTCCTGCTGGCCTTCCTGGTATTGCTTTTCGGCTTCCTCGACCAGCTTGTCGACAGGGTCCGCCTGGTTCGGAGCAGCAGGAACCTTCGCTTGCGCAACCTGGATGGGATCTGATTTTGGATCCGCCGACGATTTGAGAGCCTTAGCGGTTGAGATCGTCGGCGCGTGTGCCTGCGCGACTGGATTGCTGTGGATCTTTTTTTCTGAACTCTCACATGCGGTGGCAAGAAGGGCGAGCGCGCAGCCGCACGCCAGCAAACCGCAGTCGCGAATGATTCTCTGACTCATTCTGCCCGTAGACCGGTCCAGCTTCAGCTCTGTCCAGAGCTGAAATGGTTAGACGCTCAAAACGCGTCAAGGTGCTTCCCTGAGCTCTCAAGAATTCCGAGGCTCACGATACCGTATCGGCCCTTAAAACTACGAACATGAGGCCAAAACAGAGACAACTACGGCTCGGTAAAGTATAGCCCTACTAGCCCTTATTGCTTGTAACGTCAGGACTTGTACTTCCGTCAGTAAATAGACCTACGGGGCTCTAAGGTGTCGATCTGCCCACAGCACCAGGTTTTGTGCATTCAGCAGCCCCGGCATGGTTTATCTCTGCATCCCATTTGTTGAAGAGAGTACGTCTCGCAGGTTCCCTTTATATGCCCAAAATCAAGGTCCTCCGCCCAAGCTGGCGATCGCTGCTGCATCGCCATAAGTTTCTGCAGCTCCCGGCAGCTCACGATGCGCTCAGCGCAAAGCTGATTGAGCAGGCCGGATTTGCGGCCTATCAGGTTGGCGGATTCGCTCTAGAAGGCGCTCGCTTTGGAGTGCCCGACATCGATCTCATCCGCTTCGGCGAGAAGTCGGAAGCAGTGCGCGAGATCGTTAAGGCATCGAGTCTTCCTGTCCTGGTCGACTGCGACGACGGCTACGGCGACGTTAAGAACGTGACGCACACGGTGAACGTGTACGAACAAATGGGAGTCTCTGCCATCTTCATCGAGGACCAGAAAGCGCCAAAGCGCTGCGGGCATATGGCGGGCAAGGAAGTTATCCCTCCCGAGGAGATGACCGGGAAGCTTCGCGCGGCATCAGCTGCGCGGTCCGACAGAGATTCCATGTTCCTGATCGCCCGCACCGATGCAGAAGATCCAAACGGACTCGACGATGCCATGCGCCGTTGCGAGCTGTACCTGAAAGCCGGAGCCGACGCCATTTACATCGAGGCCGAGCACAGCGAGAAGGACTTGAAACGAATCGGAAGGGAGTTCAAGGGCATTCACAAGGTGGTGAACGTTTTCGAAGGTGGCGGTAAATCGCCGTGGATGACGCCAAAACAGCTTCAGGAGCTTGGTTTTGATATGGCCTTGTATCCGACGACGATCTTGTTCCGGATGACCCATGCTATCCAGGATGCGCTCGAGACTCTTCGCTCAGGCAAGCAGATGGACAGCAAGCGTGCCGTGACCATGAAGGAATTCGAGGTAATCGTCGATCTGCCACATTGGGCCCTGGTTGAATCGAGGTTCCGTTCTGGGCCGATGGCGAAAGTGCGCAAGGTCCTGGACAAGATTCGAGCGTGAGGCAAGCGGATTGTAGTGGCGGCTGCATCTCAACTTGAGTCTGCTTGGGCTATATTGCTGCTGAATCGCCTGTCAACGCATCGCTAGGGTGACTACCGTAACTGGTAGCCCGTTCTGAGTTCGCGGAAAATGGGCCCAGAGTGGCCGAGACATCCATAGCGAAGAGCAACAGCCCAGCACAGCCCGGAGACGCGAAGAAAGCAGACGAAGCTCAGCCTGTCGTCGTCAGTCGGTTGCGAAGGGCTTACAACCGATTCATGCGGCTGCCCCGCAATTTTCGGCTTGCCGCGCTCGCTCTGCTGCTCTTTGTGGCGGGGGCAGTACTTTTCGCTCGTCTTTTCTCCAATCCTGCAAAGGTCACAATTGTCTGCCAGCACGGATTTCGCACTGCCGATTTAACAGTTTGGGCCGATGGCGATGTGATCTATTCCGGCACCGTGAACGGATCATCGAAAGGACGTTTAGCTTTTCTGGGGAGCAAGTCGCCGGGACTGTATAAGACGATCGAGGTTCCCGCGGGCCGTCACAGCATCCGCGTTCGCCTGGATGCCGAAAACGACAACTACGACCAAACGAAGCTTGTCTCGGCAAATTTCGGTGAAGGCGGCGACAATTCTGTGAGCATCAGCGCGGGCCGTCATGGCCTGTCTGTCGTGGCTCACGGTGCACCTGAGGCTACGGACGACAACGGCATTGTCTCTTCATCGCGCAGGCTGGCCAGCTCCGTCATGCTGAGCATATTTGGATCAGGAATGTCCGCTGCAATCGCGTTCCTGGTTCAGGAATTTATGCGTGCGCAGAAAGCGCGTCTCGTCAGCCCTCCGACTGAAATTAAGGGCTAGCAGAAGTCAAGAACAGCGAACACGAAGGTCACCAAGGAAAAAGAAGAGGTAACAAAGAACTCTTCGTGACCTCAATCTGTTGCCTCCGTGACCTTCGTGTTCGCTCTTCCCGGATCACTCTCCACCGAATCGAAATCGCAATCCCGCACGGAAATTCGCCTTGAGCGCCGGAAATCCCGCAGCTTCCTCGTAACGCTTATTGAGCAGATTCTCAATCCCCAAGAATGCCGTGACATGCCGCTGAAGCTCATACCATCCGCTTGCGTCAGCGCGGACGTATCCAGCCGCGTGGTCTACATGTGGCACAAGGCCGAGGAAGTCCGAATCGGTCCTTCGTCCAATTCCTACAGCGCTTAAATTTGCACCCCACTTCCGCGAGAAGTAGTTGACGGTCGCCGAACCGGCATGGCGCGGTCGCCGCAGCAATGGCGCTCCTGCTTCGAGCAACGGATCCGTTGCCAGGGGCGATTGCAGGATCTGGCTGGAGGTGTAGGTGTAAGAAGCATCGAAGCTCAGTCTTGCTGCCGGTCGGCCATGGAATTCGACTTCCGCGCCATCCGCCAGCGAGCGATTCAAGTTGATGAATTGACCGACGAACGTGGTGGGATCGGAGGTGAACTCGATCTGATTGCGGAAGAGGTTATTGTAGTAACCCGCCGACAACGAGTAGCGATCGCCGAAGAAATTCTGAACTACGGCAGCTTCGAGGGTGCGGCTCTGCTCTGGCCTCAGGTTCGGATTGGAAATAATAAAGAACGAGCCAATGCCAAAGCTCTCATCAAAGCTCGGTTCCTTGATGCCTTCGCCATAGGCAAAGCGCAGCCGCGTACCGCTGAAGGTTTCCCCTCCGCGCAGTGCGAGGAAGGTAAGCGCTGCACGCGGTACTCCGCGATTCCCGAAGCTCTCGTTGTGAATGAAGCGTCCACCGCCTATCAGAGAAAACCGCGAGAACGTGAAGATCTGCTCGCCGTAAACGGCGTGGTTGCGGCGGAGACCATGCGTTAGCGGTAGGGCGGTTAAATCACCGATGAAGCCGTTCTCATCTTCGAATTCATATCCATAGTTGGTCCGCACCCACAGCCGCGGATCGAATTCGCCGTGATACATGAATCCTGCGCGATTGAAATCGGCATAGCTTGAGAATGGAAAATCGAAATTCCCGAATGGGTTCTCGCGGCCCGGGTCCATTACGCGATCTACGTTCTCGCGCACATGGTGATACTCGTATCCGCTGAAGCTATGCTTCCACTGGTTTGGGGCAGTAACGGTGAGATCGCCGTCGGCGAGGAAGTTATTTTGGCGCGCGAACTGGTCGGTATCAGGAGGAATCAGTTGCTGACCATTAAAGTTGTAGAACGACTGCACTCCACTCCGTTCATTGGAGTGCCGCGTGCGCAGACGAAAAAGTGCTCGAGGCGCAAGGCGCACGCCTACATTCGCGCCCTGGGCAGAGTTCGAGTAATCGTCGTTAATACCTTGTCCCGCGGTGTTGAACTGCTCGCCGAATATGTTGTAGTCAAAACCTCCGTATGCGCCTGCAAGCGCCGCAGATCCCGTTGCGGTGGAGAATGTTCCACCGTCGGCGCTCAGCGTGAGCTCAGGAGTACGCGTCGTGCCCGTGGCGCTGAACATCTGCACCACACTGGTAAGCGCATCCGAGCCGTAAAGCACGCTCTCGGGCCCGCGCACAAATTCGAAGCGGTCGGCACCGATTGTGGGAACGACGCCGAAGTCGAACGTTCCACCGGGTTCGTTTACGGGAACTCCGTCGACAATGACCTTGTTATAGCGCGAGTCTCCACCTCGTACGAACAGCGAAGCGATGCCCCCGCGCCGTCCCGCATCGTTGACGATTGCCCCGGGAAGGAAGCGGATCGCGTCGGCTGCCTCGACCGGCTGACGATTGGTTAGGACGGAGCGATCGACAACCTCCACCGGCGCTCCGGTTTGATCCGCGGTTAGCGGGGTCTCCGTCGCCGTAACTACGACAGTTTCATTTCGGGCTGCAATCTTGAGAGCGACGTTCAGAACCGGCTCGGATTGCTCTCCTGTTTCCCGAATGCTTTCAGCAAATCCCGGCGCAAGCACTTGAATGCGAAGCCGCTCAGGCGGAAGCTTGTGGAACGTCGCGGAACCATCTGGTCCCGAATTGGTACTAGCGAGCTGCGCGCTGTTCGATGCGCGATAGATAGTCACGCGCGCTCCGGCAACGGCGCTGCCGGACGGATCGGTGACATGAACTGTGAAATCGGTGGCTGACGCCAGAACCGGCGAGACCAAGAGCAGAAAAAGAAGGGACTTCCGCACGGCAATCCTCCTGTGCACGCGAGTGGGATTGGTGTTGTACGGTTCGCGCCGGTCTCCTGGCTTACGAGCGGCCCGATGAACCGGGCTCCGGATGACCCACCTTCCCGTCCCGCAAAGCGGGGCAGTGGCGTTCGGGTCTCCTTAACTCGCTAACAGTTGCGCGGCAGCGCGGGATTTTCACCCGCTTCCCTGATCCCGGCACACCGGGATCGCGCGATCCGCGTTGAGTTGTGAAGGTGAATGTATGGCTCGAGTCGACGGGTTGTCAAATGCGCAAACGGGAAAGGCGAACACGAAGATCACGAAAGTTAAAAAAAACGAGAGGTCACGACGGAAGGCCTCCGAGCGAATTGCACCCGTGCAGGGGAAATGTCTCGTTCTTTGGTGAACGGCCCCGACAATGTGCTCAAGCTCCAACCACAAAAGCTCTCACTTTTACTCAAGTTGTTTCTTAAGCTGATCGAGCAAAGTAAGAGCCTCAAGCGGTGTGAGCCGATTCACATCGACTTCCTTCAGCCGGTCCAAAATTTGCTGGGAAAGCGGCGTAAAGATGGCGAGTTGGACGGACTGCGCTTGCTCGCGGTTGCGGTTGTGCTCCAGGTGTTGCACTGATCGTTGCTCCTGCCCTTCGTGTTGGGCCAAAACCTCGCGTGCACGACGAATCACTTCCATCGGCAAGCCGGCGAGCTTGGCAACTTCAATGCCATAGCTCTTATCGGCCGCGCCAGCCTCGACCTTGCGAAGGAAGATGATGCCGGCCGCCGTCTCTTTAATGGACACGCGGCAGTTTTTGATTCCCGGCAAATCGTCAGCCAGTGCAGTGAGTTCGTGATAGTGCGTAGCAAACAAAGTTTTTGCCCGCGTCGCAGAATGCAAATATTCCAGTGTCGCCCACGCTAATGCGAGGCCGTCATAGGTGGCTGTTCCTCGCCCCATCTCATCGAGCAGGACGAGTGACCGTGGCGTAGCTGTATTCAAAATTGCAGCCGTCTCGGTCATCTCGACCATGAAGGTCGAGCGCCCACGTGCAAGGTTGTCGCTGGCGCCAATGCGGGTGAAGATGCGATCGACGATGCTGACGCGCGCTGCGCGTGCAGGTACGAACGATCCCATCTGGGCCATGATCACGATCAGGGCTGTTTGCCGCAGATACGTGGATTTACCTCCCATATTGGGACCCGTGAGGAGCACGATCAGCTCCGATTGAGGATTTAACAGCAGATCGTTTGGAACGAAGCGCTCTGCCCCGCTCATTACCTGCTGTTCCACGACCGGATGCCGAGCCTCAACAAGCTCGATTACTCCTGAGTCATCAACTGCGGGCCGCGTGTATCCGCGCTCCGCACCGATGTGAGCGAGCGCGAGCAGCACATCGACTTCCGCAATCGCGAGCGAGGTTTGTCGTATGCGCCTGGCCTCCGCCGCAATCGACACTCGCAGCTCGGTGAACAAACGGCGCTCGATCTCGACGATTTTTTCTTCGGCTTCGAGCACCTTGGATTCGTACTGTTTCAGTTCGGGAGTGGTAAAGCGCTCGGCATTCACCAGAGTCTGCTTGCGTTCGAAATCTGCCGGGACAAGGTGCAGGTTCGCTTTGGTGACCTCGATGTAGTAGCCGAAGACGGAATTGAACTTGACCTTGAGCGAGTTGATGCCGGTACGCTGCCGCTCACGTTCCTCGATCTGCGCGATGTACTGCTTGCTGTTTCGGCTGAGGTCGCGCAACTCGTCGAGTTCACGATCAATGCCCGCGCGAATCACTCCGCCATCGCTGAACGAGAGAGGCGGCTCTGCCACGACTGTTGTATCGATGCGCTCACACAAATCTTGCAGTGGATCGATCAACAGATTGAGTTGTTCGAGGCGCGCAGCTTTCAATGCGCCCAATCCGCTCTTGATGTGCGGCAAGTTTGCGAATGATGCCGACAGCGCGAGTAAATCGCGCGGATTCGCGGTTTCCAGAGTGACGCGGCTCAGCAGGCGCTCCAGGTCAAGAACGCGCTCCAGCTTTCCCCGCAGCTCTGCTCGATCGATGGTCTGCGCAGCGCCCACGGCAACTGCATCCTGCCGGTGATGAATTTCAGCAAGATCAATCGAAGGCCGCAGGAGCCAGGAACGGAGTAGCCGCTTGCCCATCGGCGTGAGCGTCGCGTCGAGTGTGCGAAATAGAGTGACTTCCGGCCCGGTGCTGAAGAAAAGAGGCTCGACAAGTTCGAGATTTCGAACCGTGACCGCATCGAGCACCAAACAATCCTGCCGATCGTAGAAACCGATGCGATCGACGTGATCGAGAGTGCCTCGTTGCGTGCTGCGGACGTAGTGGAGAATCGCTCCAGCCGCAGTAGCCGGGGCCTGCCGGGTCGCCAGGCCGAATCCTTCCAACGACAGAACTCCAAACTGGTTTTCCAAAAGAGGAATGGCATAATCGGGCGAGAAGGCCCAATCCTCCACTGGAGTTTCCGTGAACCGTGCACCGGCTGTCGAGAACTGTTCTGCCTCAGCAGCTGCGAACAGAGGCAGAGCGGCCGGAAACAGCACTTCGCGCGGACGCATGTGGCTGAGTTCCTCCAGCAAACGAGCACGGTCCTGCGCGGCGAATTCGGTCGCGCGAAATTCGCCAGTGGAAAGATCGAGCGCTGCCAGTCCGGCACGATCGGCAATCTGCGCGATGGCAGCCAGGAAGTTGTTTTCCTCGGAGGCGAGAGTCGCGTCGGCAGCGGTGCCGGGCGTCAGGACGCGCGTTACTTCACGCCGGACCAGCTTCTTTGCAAGCTTGGGATCCTCCATCTGCTCGCAGATGGCCACGCGAAAGCCTTTGCGCAGCAGCTTCGCTAAATATCCCTCAGCGGCGTGATACGGCACGCCGCACATCGGCACCGCAACCTCTTTTTCTTTATTGCGCGACGTGAGCGTAATCTGCAGTTCGCGCGATGCGATCATCGCGTCATCGAAAAACAATTCGTAGAAGTCGCCGAGGCGAAAGAACAGTAAAGCGTTCGGGTGTTGCTTTTTGATTGCGGCGTATTGCCGCATCAGAGGAGTGGACGCTTCGCTCATCACCGTCAACGGACTGTCGTCTTTCCGCTCATCCCCAACTTCGTCGGGGCAGATGGCGCCCTCGCCGGCACGTATGTGAGGAGCATGGCGAAGATTATCCGCTATGGACAGCGCGGTGTCAGCAGAGGATAGCTGTTGAAAACCGGGCTGCCACGATCGAAGAGCACTCAACTTCTCAGTCTGGCCACATGACAGCGTGATCTGTTCGTGCCACGGGCTCCCGGCAACGAGTAAAGATCGGACCTGGCCTGCGAGCGTGCTCCGACACAGGACCGTTGCCAGCTCTCTCATCAAGCTTTTACATCCCTATGACATTTCTGTGACAAACCGGACATCGCGACTGGGTATTTTGCTGGGTAAATACTCAAGTTGTGAGGGAATCGATGCAAGGTTTCAAAGGACAGGCTTTTGCAATGAGCATGGGTGCTTCTGCCGTGAGCGCCGTGAGCACTCACAATGGGAGCGGCGTGAATCCTGCAGTTTTGGATAGCAGGCCTGCGGTTCCGGCACCAAATGGTCCGTCAGTTGTCCAGCGTCGCGACGCCGCCGACGGGAGCGCCCGCCAGCACCTGCGCATAATCTCGCGTGGGCGAATCATCGTTATCCCGATCGCCGACATCGAGTGTTTTACGGCAGCCGCGAACTATGTCGAGATTCATGCTGCTGGCGTGACCTACACCATGAGATCGACGATGAACGATTTGCAGCAGAAGCTCAGCCCCAAGCTGTTCGCGCGGATTCACCGCTCGACCATCGTGAACCTTATGCACGTAAAAGATTGCAAGTCGCTGCGCCGCGGAGACAGCTTAATAAAGCTCTTGAGCGGCAGAGAACTGGTGGCCACGCGCAATCACAAAGACTTTTATCGTGCGCTGCAAGAGGTTTCGTAGCAAGTATTTACAGCGGACTGGGTAGACTCAGTGGACTAGGTGGACGGAATGGGCAAGGGCCATTCTTCATGAGCCTTATCATCCACAAGGTCCACTCAGTCCACAAAGTCCACTTTTTGTCCACGAAGTGAACGCCCCCCATCTAAGTTGACAGACCCGCCCCATTGTGTAGAATCACCTTAACCCGCAGCTAGCGGGAGTGAGCCTCAATGACTCCTCTCACAGGAACCCGAATGTATATGGGCATGTGCACCCCGGGCGGTGACCTGTCCACATCGGGAACGTGAGAGTCGAGCAATAACCTTCCTGACGTGAGCGGCCGCCTGGGGATCCCGGCGGTCTTCGTATTTTCAGCGCAAATTTCATAGCTTACGCAGGAGGATTCATGTCTTCAGACAATCGCGGTCTTTGTACCCGGACCATTCACGGCACGCAGCCCCCCGATTCCGCCACCGGCGCCATCCTTACCCCGATTTATCAATCCACGACATTCGTTCAGGAAGCAGTTGGCGTTCACAAGGGATTCACCTATTCGCGTGCGGCCAATCCGACGGTTTCGGCGCTGGAAGATGTTCTTGGATCGCTTGAGACAGCGCCGACCCTTTGCTTCTCTACCGGCATGGCCGCAATAAGCACGCTCTTCCTTTCCATTTTGAAACAGGGCGATCACGTCATCATTTCCGACGTTGTGTATGGCGGCACCGTCCGTCTCTTTCGCCAGGTGCTCGAAGGGTTTGGAGCGCGGGTAAGCTTTGTCGACACAGCTAACGTTGCCGCAGTTGCCGCCGCGGTGGAGTCTCGGACCAAACTGATCTTCATCGAGACGCCGGCGAATCCCACTCTGAAACTCACTGACATCGCGGCGGTCTCTTCGGTAGCCCGCAAAGCAGACGTGTTGCTGGCCGTTGACAACACCTTTCTCACCGCCGCGCTCCAGCCTGTGTTCGAGCTCGGCGCCGACATCAGCGTGCTTTCGACTACCAAGTACATCGAGGGTCACAACGCCACCGTCGGCGGATCGCTCGCTACGAAGGATGAAGCTCTGCTAGAGCGCTTCCGACTCGTGCGCAAGACCATTGGCTGTATTCAGTCGCCACTCGAATCGTGGCTGACTCAGCGCGGACTGAAGACGCTGAGCATGCGTCTTGAACGCCATTCCCAAAATGCACTCACGGTTGCGAGCTGGCTTGAACAGCACCCAACGGTACAACGCGTCTCCTACCCCGGACTGCGCTCGTTTCCGCAGTACGAGCTAGCTTGCCGTCAGCACGTTGCGCACGGCGGAATGCTCTCCTTCGAGGTGAATGGCGGCACGCCGGCTGCCTTAGAACTGATGAAATCCGTAAAGCTTTGCTCGCTTGCGGAAAATCTCGGCGCGGCCGAGACGTTGATTACGCACCCCGCGAGCATGACTCACGCGGATATTCCGCCAGAGACGCGCGTTGCGCTCGGCATTCCTGACGGACTGATCCGGCTGTCGGTTGGACTCGAAGACGCTTCGGACATCATCGCCGATCTCGAGCAGGCGCTCGAGAAGGCCGAGAGCTGTAGCACCGAGAGGAGCGCGGCATGCGCGTAATTGTCCTCAAGTTCGGCAGTTCGGTGCTGCGCAGCGAGGCGGATCTGCCGCGCGCTGTTCACGAAATCTATCGCTGGCTGCGCGATGGATACTCCGTCGTGGCAGTCGTCTCCGCTTTTGGAAAGACCACCGATCAACTCCTTGCCTCGGCCCGCGAATATTCCGAGCAGCCTCCAGAGGGGGCGCTCGCTCTTCTGCTCTCCACGGGAGAAAAACGCGCTGCGGCGTTGCTCGCTCTGGCACTCGACCGCGCCGGAATTCCCGCGAGCGCGTTTGATCCTTCACGTTTGGGCCTTCGTACTAGCGGCCGCGTGCTCAACGCCGAACCGGTTCGCCTCAATGTCGGCGCGATTCGCAAGGCCCTCGATAACTCGCGTGTTGCCGTTGTGCCTGGTTTCATTGGCCAGATGCAGGATGGACGAACGTCTCTTCTCGGCCGTGGGGGTTCAGACTTAAGCGCCCTTTTTCTCGCTGTTCACCTCCGAGGCGGTTGCCGGCTGCTCAAGGACGTTGACGGCGTCTATGACCACGATCCGCACGTGAGCTCTGCGCGGTGTTATGCCTCTTTGACCTGGGAAGATGCGCTAGCGATCGGCGGGCGCATTATTCAGCAGAAAGCTCTGCGCTTCGCTCGCGAGCATAGTCAGAGCTTCGAAGTAGCGGCGCTCGCATCGGAGCAGGCGACGATTGTTGGAGCTGAGAGCACCAGATTCTTTCCAGCGCGAGCAAAGCGCGATCGCGTGCGCGTAGCGCTATTAGGCTTGGGAACCGTCGGTTACGGCGTGTATCAGGAACTTGCGGCTCAGTCAGAGTTGTTCGACGTTGTAGGGATCGTGGTTCGCAATCTGCATCGCCCTGAGGAGACGGTTCCACAGAGCTTTCTTTCAACCGACGTTTGGGATGTCGTGAATCGCGACTGCGACATCGTTGTCGAAGCCCTCGGAGGTATCGAGCCGGCTGCCGATTGCATTCGCGCGGCGCTGAATGCGGGTAAGCACGTTGTCACCGCAAACAAAGCTGCGTTAGCCAATAATCCTGAGCTGCATCAGATCGCTGAACAGAACGGGGTCGAGCTACTCTGCTCAGCGGCAGTCGGCGGCGCAGTTCCCGTTTTGGAAACACTTCATCGGATCGCTCGTGAGCACGAAATCCAGACCGTAGAAGGCGTGCTCAACGGCACCACGAACTTCATCCTGCACGAGCTTGCTCGCGGTATTCCCTTCGAGCAGGCAGTGGCACAGGCCCAAACGTGCGGACTGGCCGAAGCTGATCCGTCGGCCGATCTCGACGGCAGCGACGTGGCTTGCAAGCTGGTGCTGATCGCGCGCGCCGCATTCGGAGTGGACCTGCCGTTTACATCCGTTCATCGCGTCGGAATCACCGAAATCGACCCGCGACATGTGTTCGATTTATCCAAGTCTGGCTCAGCCGTGCGACTCGTTGGATCGTTGCATCGCGAGGGTGATCGCATCACGGCGGAAGTCAAACCCGTCGTGCTCGAAGCAGGGCATGCTCTGGCGAATACGAATCGCGAAGAGAACTGTGTGGCCGTAACGACCACCGGAGACAAGACTCACATCTTGCACGGCAAGGGCGCAGGCCGCTGGCCGACGACGGAAGCCGTTTTTGGCGATCTGTGGAGCTTGGTTCGCGGACGGCGGCGGATCGCGGATGAGCATGAGCAAGAACACTCAGCAAAGATCGCAGTAGCAGCCGCCGTTGGTGCAGGCGAGGAGGCGTTAGCGTTATGAAAATCGATACGAAATTGGTTCAATCTGCCGGTTGTCCGGGCGACCGGCACCGCGCTATTACGACTCCGATTTACCAGACCGCCACCTTCGAGCAAGAAGGCGCCCTCGAATTCAGCGAGTACGACTATTCGCGAAGCGGCAATCCTACTCGTGCTGTTTTGGAACAGCAGCTCGCGGAGCTCGAACATGGAACCCGCGCCTTTGCCTTTGCCAGCGGTCTCGCGGCGCTTGCCGCCGTGACTCGCCTGCTGCGTCCTGGAGACGAGATTCTCGCGGTAGATGACGTGTACGGCGGGACGTGCCGCCTGTTCTCGAAAATCCTGAAGCGCTCGGAGATTTCTGTGCGATACGTGCAGGGCACAACGGGAGAAGACTTTGTCCGAGCCTTTGGACCGCGCACTCGTCTGGTTCATATCGAGACTCCCACGAATCCGCTGCTGAAGGTCGTCGATATCGCGGGTTTGGCGCATGTTGCCCATCAGCACAATGCTCTACTCTGCGTCGATA
Organism: Terriglobales bacterium; assembly: GCA_035764005.1. NCBI lineage: Bacteria > Pseudomonadati > Acidobacteriota > Terriglobia > Terriglobales > Terriglobales bacterium. The sequence goes on along the minus strand of DASTZZ010000117.1, from coordinate 13,141 downwards.
ACACCATGCTCTCTCCCTACCTGCAAAATCCGCTGACCCTTGGGGCCGACATCGTGGTCCACTCGGCGACCAAGTTCCTCTGCGGACACAGCGACGTGATTGCTGGAGCAGTCATCGTTCGCGACGCGCAGCTTGCGGAAGATCTGTACCTGATTCAAAACGGCGAAGGTGCCGTTTTGGGACCATTCGATTCTTATCTTCTGCTGCGTGGAATCAAGACTCTGAGTGTGCGCCTGGAGCGCCAACAGGCCAATGCCGCTCAGATCGCGCAATTTCTTTGCAGCCATCCCGGCGTGAAGCGCGTCTATTACCCATCGCTGCTGGAGAAGAAGAGCTTCGGAATTCATGTCCGGCAGGCACGCGGAAACGGGGCTGTCGTGAGCTTCGAGACGGGCTCGATCGAAACGTCTCGACAGGTGGTCGAATCGCTTAAGCTGTTTCCCATCACTGTCAGCTTTGGCGGGCTACAATCGTCAGTAAGCTTGCCGGGTCGGATGTCGCATGCGAGCGTGCCGCCGCAGGTTGCGTCACAACGGCAGCTGCCGGTAGATCTGATTCGACTTTCCATCGGGATCGAAAATGCCGACGATCTGATCGCCGATCTCACCGAAGCCCTGGAAGTTGCAGAGAGCGTGCCTGAACTGCGAGCCTCAGCCGGTTGAGCACAGGACGAAGCGCTGCAAATTCTCTGCAGGAACCGGCAGTGGCTTCGTTCATTGACTCAGGAGGCGTGTACCGCGAATGTTGAAGTTGAAAGAAGAAGCTGCGGAGCTGCGCGGCCACGAAGCCGCGAAGCTTGCATTAGCGATAAGACTACTTCGGACAAAACTTCAGTTGGTTGCGCTCTGCGCGATCAGTCTGTTGTTAGTTGGTGCCGCGGGTTGCGGGAAGTTTTTCCCAGACGCCGGCACGCTGGTAGCGATCACAATCTCTCCGAATAATCCGACGATTCAACCCAGCAAAACACAGCAGTTCACAGCTACCGGCACGTTTGGTGACAACAGCACGAAGGATCTTTCATCGACGGTAACGTGGTCATCCTCCTCGGCGAACATCGCGACAATTAACAGCTCAGGCCTTGCAACTGCGGGAACCACCGTTGGAAGTACCACCATCACAGCAAAGTCCGGAAATCAAACCGCAAGCACCACGCTCACGGTCAGCAACCAGACATCGAACGGCCTGACTATTGCATGCGCACTCTGCACGCCGCTGGGATCCGGCACGTTTACCGTTTCGTCGTCAGTGGGTTCGGTGACATTTACTGCGACTGATTCAAACGGACAAGCAGTAACGCCGACGTGGACCTCCAGCAACGCCGCCATTCCCATCGGAAGCAGTACCGGAACTGCAACATTTAACACTTCCGCTACCGGCCAGACTACGACGATCACTGCAACAGCGAGCGGAGCTACAGGATCAGCGACACTTACGGTTCAGTGAGCGAATCGGCCGTTCGCGATTTAGCCATCAGCCGATTCGCCTCAAGTTCCCTACAGGGTGCCCGGCCTTTGATTTTTTCCCAAGCCCAGCACTCTGGAAATCGTTTATTGCGGCCCATTGCCTCGATAGAAGTTAATGGTCTGCGTAAACGTTCCCGTGTCGTAGCGCGGGAGGTTCTTATAGCCCGCCGAACCCCAGGGCACACTCAACTGGAATTGCGACATTACAGGATTGCAGCCCACGATGCTGATCGTGAATGAAGCGCTAGCCGTGCCGCTGGTCGGGATGTCGCCAAGGTTAATCGGAAATGTTCCCGGCTTGATCGCTTGGCCACCTACGGTCACGCCTGTGACAGTCGGGGTACACGGCGGGCCGGAAATCTGCTTCAGGGTGAACCCATTGAGTTGGGTCCCATAAGCCGGCCCAACGTCTCCATCCGTTGCGGTTATAGTCACGGTACGCCTGTCGACTGTTTGAGCGGTTTGGGACGCTGAGAATGTCATGCCGTATCCCGGCAGGTGAGTCGGGTCAACAATGCCCCAGTATGCCGGCTTGGCTTGCAGTCCCATGTCGAACGGCAGTGGATAGTTGGTGCGGGAAACTGGGAAGCCATCGAGCCAGGTGTCGTCATCCGCCATTCCCCAGAACGTCACAGCTTTGAGATTGTCGTTGACCGCCGCTTCCTTGAAGACGTCGAAATACTGCTTATAGAGCCAGCCCTGTTCCGCCAAAATAGCTGGAGGAACATTGAGCCCGTAATTCGACAGATCGGCAAAATCGTAAACGCTCATATCGAGCTCGGTTACCTGTTGATCGAGATCGGGAAACGCTTGATGGACAGTATCGAACGCGTTAGCCATCGCTGCAGGCGACGGGTAGTCGATGGTGTTGTGCGTCTCGTGCCCAATCCCATCGATAGGAATACCGCGCGAGCGCAGATCCGTAATCAGGTTCACAAAGCAGGCAAGACGATTTGGATCATACGAGCTGTAATCATTGATGAAGAGCTTGGTGCCGGCAGGCGCATATTGCCGGGCGGCTTGCAATGCAACATCGATGTAGCTCTTCCCCAGCACCTTATAAAACGGCCCGTGGACTAGACAATCGGGCTGGCTGGGATCAAGTGGCTCGTTGATCACGTCCCATGCATACACTTTATTTCCGAAGTGTTGCACCTCGTTTTTGATGTGCTCCTGGATGTTAGCTATGACGGTCGCTTGGTTTGCGGGCGAGCTGGTGCCGTCCCCAGTTGCGTAGGACGGAGTCTGCGCCCCGGTCGCCCATACCAGGTTGTGTCCGCGCACTTTCATTCCATGGCAGACCGCAACGCCCACTTGCAGGTCTGCATTTGCGTAGTTGAAGGAGCCCTTCGTGCTTTCCACTGAGCTCCACTTCATATCGTTGCCTGACACGATGCTGTTGAAGTGCGTGGTCAGCAGTTGCGCATGCGGACCCGAAACATCTGTCGGATCAACCGCGGCGCCGATCGGGAAGACATTCGCGTAAGTTTGAAAGATTGACGGAATGTCAGTCTGGATCGTTGGCGGCGCGACATAGGTCAGCTGGAAGTCATCGAGATAAAACGACACCAGATCCTCGGGAGCGCTCGAAGGCGTAACTGTCTGGAAGTACAAGTGCGCAGCCCCGGGATCGTACGAGCTGGACATGTTGTAACCCATGACATTGATCTGGTGCCATTGACCGTCCGCAGGCACCGTGATGCCGGGATAAGAAGTTACTGAAGGGTAGTTCGTGTTCCCTTGCAAGGCCACTTCGAGGCTCATGTTTATGGTGTGACTTGAGCCATCGGTGGGCTGCAGCATGATCCAGCCGCTGATGTTATAAACCGATCCGTTATACATTTTGTTACTAACGCTGATCTGAGGGCCATCCCAATTATGGATTCTGCCGGTGGTCAGCAGACTGTGGCTCCCGGTGTGGGCAGCGGCGGTGCTGTTCGCTACCGTGGAACTTCCTGAGCGCGAGCTCCAGCCGTCAACGCCTCCATCTTCAAAGTTGGTGCTGATGCCGGTATTGTCCTGCTGGCTTGGATCCGGTGGAGGCAGCGCAATCTCGCTAATAGTTACATCGCCGATGTAGAAAGAGTCCGTGGCGCTGCTCGACTGGATGTAAAGAGTCAAACCCGTCGGCGCACCCGGCACATCCGTAAAGCTGAAAGTGCCCTGCAATTTAGTCCACGCCGTGCTCGACAACGTCTGCCCGTTTCCAACGTTGCTGTAAGTCCCGTTGGTCGAGCAGTCTTTCCGTTGAATTGTCATCGTGGCGGTGGGATTGCTGCTGTCGGAAGCCGCCAACAATACGTACGCGGTAACCTGATAGGTTGCTCCGGCTTTCAGGTTAAGGCTCAGCAAATTCAGTGCCGGTCCCATGAAGCCTGCCGTACGGTTCGAGATGAGCAAGTCGCGTGCATCGTTATTCGGATCGGCAAGCGGAGAGGCAACATTCGAGAGAATTGGCGAGCCAAACGGGAACCATCCATCAGTACCGCCATCGGCGAATGTGTATTGGGCGATAGTGTTCCCGCTCGGCGGCGGCGCCGTCTCAGTAATGACGACGTGATCCAGATAAAAAGACTGCGTCGTGGTCGGGCCTACCAACTGGGCGTAGAGACGCACCCCCGTTTCCGTCGCAGACGCCTTGAATGTTCCGCCTATTTGTGCCCAACTGGAATCATTTACCGGGACCTGATAATTGCCTACGGTGTCGTAGCACGTCCCGCCCGAGCAATTGGGATCGCTGCGCTGAATCGTGAAGTTCGCATTCGTGGCGGCTTCGCCACTGGTCAGCATCACGTAACCGGTGATCGTGTACGTGGCCCCGGCTTGCAGGACGCCGTTTAACGAAATACTCGGCCCGCTGCTCGCTCCACTGGTATTCGTCGTTGTCAGCAGACTATCCGATCCGCTGTATGCCGCCGCGTTCGACGCGACCGGCGTACTTGCTCCGTTAAATGAAACCCATCCGTCGGCTGTTCCGTCATCGAAGTCGTAAGTGCCTACAACCTGCGCGAGGGCAGTTCGGCACGTCAACGACAGAATGAATGCAAACGTCAGTGCAAAAGATAGGAGTGAGCGACGACGAGAACACGACATGGTGACCTCTCCGGCTGTGGAGATTTTGCAACGACTGCGGAGGTCGAGCCCGCAGGCGCTGACCCTTTCGAAGGCGCGTCTAAATCGCTTTAGCCGCTGTTCGCCTCGCGAACAAAATCCGGGATACAGTAAATATCACTGGTAGAACTCGGAAGTCAACACTTGCCGCGAACTGCCATTTCGACACGCGAATTCAGCCGTTGTTTTCACAGGCAGGAGAGGTAACCTCACCGGAATGAATCGACCCAACGCGCGGGCTCTCGGATTTGCGGTGGTTTTCCTTTTGGTTATGCAAGTTTTTTCCGTCGCACAAGACCAGGTTTGGGCAAAGCGTGTGGCGGATGCCGCCATCCTTCGGTGGCCCGAGGGCAAGGTCGCGCGAGGCAATGAAAAGCTCAGTGATTGGGCATACGACAAGAGCGTTCTTTTTTCCGGCCTCATTCAGGTATCGCGCCTTACTTCGGATGAGCGCTACCTGGCGTATGTCGAACGCGCACTCGATCGATTGGTTGGTCCTGACGGGACAATTGCTTCGTACAAGCCAAACGAGCTCAGCCTGGATGAGTTGGCCCTCGGACGCCAGGTGCTCTTTCTATACGAACGCGAGCACAAGGCCAAGTACTACAAAGCAGCACAGATGCTGCGACATCAACTTGATCTTCAGCCGCGCACTCCTTCCGGCGGTTTCTGGCACAAACAGCGCTATCCCAACCAGATGTGGCTCGACGGTCTCTACATGGCAGAACCGTTCTATGCGCAGTACTCGGCGATGTTTCACGACAAGAAAGCTTTCGACGACATTGCGCATCAGTTCATCCTGGTCGAGGAACACACACGCGATCCCAAAACGGGACTGCTTTACCACGCTTGGGACGAGTCCCGCCAGCAGAAGTGGGCCGACAAAACGACGGGCGATTCTCCGAACTTCTGGTCGCGAGCGATGGGCTGGTATGCGATGGCTCTGGTCGATACCTTGCCCTACTTCCCAAAAGATCATCCCGGACGTGCACAACTGATCGCGATTCTTGGTCGATTGGCCGATACGATCGCCAAATATCAGGATCAACAGACCGGCCTCTGGTATCAGGTGACCGATCGCGCTGGAGCGCCTGGCAACTATCTGGAGCCATCGGCAGCGTGCATGTTCACCTACGCTCTGGCCAAAGGCGTTCGACTCGGCTATCTCGACTCGAAGTACAGAGCTAACGCCTCGCGTGCCTATCAAGGAATCCTGCATCGCTTCGTTCGGCAGGATGCCAGCGGTCGCTGGACTCTAATTGACACTGTGTACAGCGCCGGCCTCGGAGGCACTCCTTACCGCGATGGCAGTTACGAGTACTACATTCATGAGAAGGCGGGTCCAGACGATCCGAAAGGCATTGGAGCCTTTCTGCTCGCCAGTTCTGAAATGGAACAGGTCCGCAATTCCCGCTAGTTGCGCGTTCGTGCGTTCACATTCGACTCCACCTCCGACCGCGAGCTTCGCAATTTCGCGATTTCCTGATTTCGCGATTATTTCTGGTTCTAAATCGCGAAATCGCGAAATCACGCAATCGCGAAATTGCCACTGGCCCGAGGGTCGGCGATCAGATGCATCCTCCTCACCAGTTCACGATGGCGGCAAACGACTTCGGATCGAGGCTGGCGCCGCCTACCAATGCTCCATCAATTTGCGGCTGCGACATGAGCGCGTGCGCGTTGTCCGGTTTCACACTGCCTCCGTACAGTATGCGGAGCTTCTGAGCGGCATCTTCACCGATTGCCTTTCCTGCTTCACCGCGAATGAAGACGTGGGCTTCCGAAGCGATCTCCGGGGTCGCTGTCTTGCCGGTACCAATGGCCCAGACCGGCTCATAGGCAATGCAGAATTTGTCGACGTCTGCGCCCGAGATCTCGCGTAGAGCCGCGCCCACCTGACGCCGCAAGACATTCTCGGTCAAACCGGATTCGCGTTCTTCAAAGAGTTCGCCGATGCAGACGATCGACTTCAATCCATCGGCCAGCGCGCCGCGCAGCTTGCGATTCACGCCGATGTCGGTCTCGCCAAAGTACTGTCGGCGCTCGGAGTGGCCGATGATCACCTGCTTGCAGCCGATTGCGATCAGCATCTCTGCGGAGATCTCTCCGGTAAACGCTCCCTGTTTCTCAAAGTGCATGTTCTGCGCCCCGACTTCTACTCGGCTGCCTCGAGTCGCCTCAACAACAGTAGGAATGCTGATGAATGGTGGGAACAACGCGATCTCGTCGCGATCATGATTGGCGACCATCGGCAGGAAATCGCGCACAAAGGCGCGGGCTTCGTCGGGCGTTTTGTACATCTTCCAATTGGCGGCTATCAGTTTCTTTCGCATGCGATAAAATCAGAGCAGCTCATATCCGAAGTGCAATGCAGGATTCCCTCGGTAATTTCCCTTCTGAAGATTCTCCCCGGCGCTCGTGGACCATCGTAATCCTGGTCGTGCTTGCGGTTGCCGTGGTCGGTATCGCCTTTGATCGCTTACTCATCAGAGAAGGCGTTTCTCGTTACGACCTGCTGGCGATTTCCAATCTGCTGACCGGGTTCGTTGCCGGCGCCTTCTTCTGGGAGGCGCGGCGGCGCGACAGCGAGCGTCGCAAGTTCATTCGCGAACGCCTGCGCACTATCTCAGAGATGAACCATCACATTCGCAACGCCCTCCAGGTGATCTCCCTCTATTCGTACAAACAGCGCGACGAGAAGACAATGAAGGATCTCGGGCACGCCGTGAACCGGATCGAGTGGGCGCTCAGCGAAGTACTGCCGGCTGAACTCCTCGGCCATCCCCCTGTATCGGAAGAGCGGCCGTGGGAAGCGGAGTCGCATAGCGCGAAGCAGTAGTTTTTCGTTTCTGTCATTCCGAACTACAACATCAGGACTGGCTGCTCAATACAGCGTGGCTCCGATAGGGATTCCTCTCTCCTGCTCACGCGAACTGCTCGCGTGAGCATCCGCTCGGAATGACAAGACAAAGAACCTAGCGATTACTCAGTGCCTCCACTCCCGGCAACTTCTTGCCTTCCAAGAATTCCAGCGAAGCGCCGCCGCCAGTTGAGATGTGCGAGATCTTCTCCGCCACCCCTGCCTGGTGCACCGCGGCGACTGAATCTCCTCCGCCAACGATTGACGTTGCGTCTTCGTTACTCGCGATTGCCTTCGCAACCTTCTTCGTTCCGGTAGCAAAGGTTGGCGTCTCGAAGACGCCCATTGGACCATTCCAAATGATGGTGCACGCATTGGCGATCTCGTCGGAATACAGCTTTACCGTTTTGGGACCGATATCGAGCCCCATGTAACCCTCGGGAATCGGTTGATTCGCATCGATGGTCTTCGTCGGAATGTCGTTCTCGATCTTCATCGCGACGACATCGTCAACCGGCAGCAGAAGGCGAACGTTGCGTTCCTTGGCTTCGCGCAGCAGATCCGACGCAAGCTGAAGCTTGTCGTTCTCGACCAGCGACTTGCCCACTTCGCGTCCCTGAGCTTTCTGGAAGGTATACGCCATGGCGCCTCCGATAAGCAGGGCGTCCACCTTGCCCATCAGGTTCTTAATCACGCCGATCTTGTCGGAGACCTTCGCGCCGCCAATGATAGCGATGAACGGCCGCGCCGGATCGTGCAGCGCCTGACCCATGTAGTCGAGTTCCTTCTGCATGAGGAACCCGGCAGCGGATTTCTCGACAAACTTGGTGATGCCCGCCGTCGAAGCGTGCGCGCGATGCGCGCTGCCGAAGGCGTCGTTCACGTAGTAGTCGGCGAGCTTCGCCAACGATCGCGCAAATGCCTCGTCGTTAGCTTCCTCTTCAGGATGAAAGCGCAGATTCTCGAGCAGCAGAGTCTGTCCGCTTTCCAGGCGCGTAGCCAGCTCTTCCGCTTCGATTCCAACACAATCGGGCGAGAAGCCGACGTTGCAACTGCTCTCGAGCACGTTGTCGAGCAGCATGCGCAGACGCTCGGCTACCGGCTTGAGGCTCATCTTGGGATTCGGCTTGCCCTTCGGCCTGCCCAGATGAGAGGCAACAATCACCTTCGCGCGATTGCGAATGGCATATTCCAAAGTGGGAAGAGTTTCGCGAATGCGCGTGTCGTCGGTAACGCGTCCCTCCTCCGAAAGGGGAACGTTGAAATCGACGCGCACGAATACGCGCTTGTCTCTTATCGGCAGATCTTTAAGCGAAAGTTTCTGCATACCGGGCTCCGAACTAGAGGCCCTTTTTACCCATGAAGTCGATGAGGTCGCGGACACGGCAGGAGTACCCCCATTCATTGTCGTACCAGGAAATGACTTTCACACAGTTTCCGTTGACTACGCGCGTCATCGGCGAATCAACAATCGATGAGCGCGAATCTCCACGATAATCCATCGAGACCAGCTCGCCGTCTTCCACGCCGAGAATGCCTTTCATGGCGCCACCCGCCGCCGATTTGAACGCAGCGTTTACTTCCTCCGGCGTGGTCTTCTTGTCGGTAAAGGCGACGAGATCGACGACAGAGACGTTAGGCGTTGGGACGCGCATGGCAAAGCCGTCGAGCTTGCCTTTCAATTCGGGAATTACGAGGTGGAGGGCCTTGGCAGCTCCAGTCGAAGTCGGAATCATCGACAACGCGGCAGCGCGTGCGCGGCGAAGATCCTTGTGCGGGAAGTCGAGAATGACCTGGTCATTCGTGTAGGAGTGAATCGTCGTCATCGTTCCGCTCTGGATGCCGAACGAGTCGTGCACGACCTTCGCGATCGGTGCAAGGCAGTTCGTCGTGCAGGAAGCATTGGAAACGATGTGATGTTTCGCTGGATCGTACTTGCCTTCGTTCACGCCAAGCACGATGGTGATGTCTTCGTTCTTGGCCGGAGCGGAGATGATTACCTTTTTCACCGTTCCGCGAAGGTGCTTGCGTGCAGCTTCGGCGTCAGTGAACTTACCGGTGGATTCGACGACCACCTGCGCGCCGACTGATTCCCAGTTCAGATTGCCGGGATCGCGTTCCGCAAAAACCTTGATCTTCTTGTTGCCGATCTGGATCGAATCGCCGGTAGCGCGAATGTCTTCTTTCAGATTGCCGAGAACCGAGTCGTACTTCAGCAGATGCGCGAGCGTCTTCGCGTCGGTGAGGTCGTTGACGGCGACGAACTCGATGCCCGGATGATTCAGCGCGGTACGGACAACGTTGCGTCCGATGCGCCCGAATCCATTGATGCCTACTTTAATTGCCATTAAGTGCTCTCCTGTATCCGCCACGCCGGCGGTAAAAATGAAATGAGTTAGAGAGAAAACCTGCGGTCAGGCTCCTGCGATGACCGCACGCGCAAGGTGAATTAAAAATCGTAAATCACCGAGGAGTGCAGGCGCAATGGAAGCGAGTGATCATTTCACCTGGGGCGAATTCGCTGAGAGAACCGGGAGCGCACGCGAACTCCAGCAGCCGATTGAAAGCGCAGCGCGAACTTCGGTCAGGATTTCTGTTGCCTCTTCGTTCACAAATATTTTTTCCAGCTTTCATTGATGTGAAATGACTTAGCAGCCGAGATCCCATCCGATCTCGATGAGATATCTCATGTTTTGCCATGAGATATCTCATCTCGATCTCATCAGGGTCTCTAGAGATCGCATGGGATATCTCATCACCTCCGTGAGATTGTCACTGCAAGGATGTCGAACACCGCTTCGCGCCTGTCCCGCGCAGTGTGCTTGGATAATGGTCCGACTTTGGAGTTCGTGCGCCAGATCGAATTCGCGAGATTTGCATGCAATCGGCACTTCTGCGACTAAGAATGAGACGGTACTCACAGCGACGGTTCCGCTATCTTCATGAAAAGATGCGATCTTCTCTGGCTGTTGAGCCGTCTTTCCCCGCAGATTCGAGCGATTTAGTTCCGGGGTTAACCCCACTTTTTCCACGGCGTTAACCCCAGTTTTCCACGGCGTTAACCCCGAAATTTCCACGGGGTTAACCCCAGCCGTTTCGGCGTTAACGCCGAGCTCCATGTGAGGAGCCTGTCTGGCCCCAGTTAGCGTTCCGGATTCGGGAAAATGACCCATACTCCTGTGCTATCCCGGATTTCGCCAAATGTCAAGAGGAAGTTCAGACCCAAAATGGAACTAGATTCTAACGGTGGTGTCTTGTCTGGAACTGATGCAAGAAGGGGACAGCGGTTGCGTTGGGAAATATAGCTGCGGTCCCCGAATTAGGTATCGACCCAAAGCCCGGCGCGTGAGGGTCATTCATTCAGGTTGCGGAGAAGTCCCGCCCATCGGCGGGACGCATGAGAGTAGCCCACTATGTAGCGAAGCGGAATGGTGGGTGAAATGAAAGAACGGATCGAGTCCGGCTTCCAGCCGGACGATTGAGAGTCTCGGGGTTCGATTGGGGAATGATTTAATAACTCAAGATTTTCAATCGTCCGGCAGGAAGCCGGACTCGAATCGCAACGAACGTTACCCCACCATTCCGCTTCGCTACATGGTGGGCTACTGTCGTTCGTCCCGCACAAGACGCGGGACTCGGGGTAGGTAGAGACTTTGCCAGTTCAGGTTCGGAGATGAACTAATGCGCCTGTCAGCTTACGCCAACGCGCCGGCCAGCTGTCCGCTCTTCCTGGGCAGCATCTCGCCGATGCGCTTCATCTGCGCGCCGACTCCGCGCAGCTTTTCTTCGATGCGCTCGTAGCCGCGGTCGATGTGATAGACGCGGTCGATGATGGTCTCGCCATCCGCAACCAGCGCAGCGAGCACGAGCGATGCCGACGCGCGCAGATCGGAGGCGAGCACTGCGGCGGCGCTCAGTGGAGTCTTGCCGCGAACAATGGCGCGGCGTCCTTCAATCTTGATGTTCGCGCCCATGCGCACAAGCTCCTGCGCGTGCATGAAGCGGTTTTCGAAAATGTTTTCCGTAACGACCGAGGTTCCTTCTGCCTGCGTAGTGAGCGCCATGTATTGCGCCTGCATGTCGGTGGGGAATCCAGGATGTTCTTCGGTGACGACGTCGGCAGCAGTGAGATTGCCGTCGCTCTGGACCCGGACTGAATCTTCGGTGGCGCGAATCTTCACTCCGCATTCCTGCAGCTTCGCGAGCAGCGCGCCCATGTGCTTGGGCTCGCAGCCGGCGACGATCAAATCTCCGCCGGTAATTGCCCCGGCGACGACAAAGGTTCCCGCTTCGATGCGGTCGGGAATGATGCGATGCTTGGCGCCACCGAGTTTCTCAACACCTTTTACGCGAATCGTCGATGTGCCCGCGCCTTGAATCTTCGCTCCCATTTTGTTAAGGAGGTCGGCGAGATCGGCAACTTCCGGCTCGCGGGCGCAGTTTTCCATCACGGTCTCTCCCTCAGCGAGTGTGGCGGCCATGAGCAGGTCTTCGGTGCCCGTAACGGTGATCTTTTCGAATACGATGTGCGCGCCTTTCAGGCGATCGGCTTTGGCTTCGATGTAGCCGTGCTCCTGGGTGATCAGTGCTCCCATCTTCTCGAGACCTTTGATGTGCAGGTCGATAGGGCGCGCGCCGATGGCGCATCCGCCAGGCAGCGAGACGCGAGCGATCCCCATGCGCGCAACCAGCGGACCAAGCACGAGCGTGGAGGCGCGCATCGTCTTGACGAGTTCGTACTTCGCTTCCGGACTGCTCAAGTTGCGGCAGCAGATACTGGTGCGATGCGATGCGCGACCGTATCCGAGCTCGACTTCGGCGCCCATCGACTCGAGCAGTTTGCGCTCGGTTTGAATGTCGCGAACGTCAGGAATGGCTTCGAGGATGACCGGCTCTTCGGTGAGGAGCGCGGCTGCCATGGCCGGCAGTGCCGCATTCTTTGCGCCGCTGACGCGCACGGTGCCTACCAGCGGATTACCGCCACGAATTACGAACTTATCCATTGGGGGATTCGCCTCTGATGCAGTGTTGTGCTGCGGATGATTAGATTCTACCCGCTAGGCGCGGGACTCACATCCGATGTTCACCTCATGAGAGGCTGTGGTTTCATACGGAAGGCTTAGCACTTCCGGTGGAATCGATGGCTTTGCGAACATTTCCCTTCGCAGCCTTCAGTCGACGAGCAGCCTCGACGCGGCTGGCTCCGGTCTTGAGCATGATCAGCGCGACGGGAACGCTCTTTCCTGAGCGCTCGATGGCTCGAGTTGCCTGCTCGCGATCGACACCGGCAGCCTTGCTGAGAATGCCAACGGCACGCTCGTAGAGCTTGGTGTTCTTCAGAGATACATTGACCATTAGATTGCCGTAAACATATCCGAGCCTGGTCATCGCGCCGGTCGTGATCGTGTTCAGGATCATCTTCTGCGCCGACCCGGCCTTCATGCGAGTTGAGCCGGATAGAACCTCGGGCCCGACTTCGGCGACGATGGCTGTCTCGGCGGCGTCACCCAGCGGCGTACCTGCGTTGCAGACGACGGCAAAGGTCTTCGCGCCTTTCTTCTTCGCATATTCGACTGCGGCGATGGTGTAAGGAGTGCGTCCGCTGGCGGCTATCCCGATCACCACATCCTTCTTGCCTGGCCTGAGCTTCGCGATGTCTTTCTCGCCGAGTCTGACGGAGTCCTCGCTTGCCTCTGTCGCGTGCGCC